>CAJWRL010000054.1 GCA_913046125.1 uncultured Gammaproteobacteria bacterium | reverse complement strand
TTTAATTAATGAAACAGAAGAAGAAATAATCAAAAGAGCTATTTCTGGCTTTGATCGATTAGATATCACGCACTTATCAGAGAATTTTACTCAAGAAGGAGTATTAAAGAAGGCGTATATTGAAGAGTGTGGTACATTTATGATAGTACCAGATGAATCTGGACTGCTTCCAAACGAAAAGCCTGATGAGGATAAAACAGTTTTAACAGCTCTTACTGCGAAATCTATACTAGAGGACATTCAGGTTGTAGCATATATTTTAGACGAAGAGTACATTTCTCATTTGCATAGAGCAAATGTAAACGAGATAGTCTTTCCTGACGAACACATTCCGCATATGTTAGCCAAGCATGTTACTGATCCAGGTGTCCCACAACTTTTTGATGAACTTATTACACAGGAAAAACAAGATAAAGGCATTCAGGTTGTACCTATTCCAAAAGGACTGGTTGGCTTAACGCACAATAAAGTTTCAGCATATTACAAATTCAAACATAAATGGCTATTGGTAGGATATGCAATTAAGAAAGCTGGATTTAGTCTTGAAGAGCAAATGGGTGAGAGCGGTAGTCCTATTATTAGAGACATGATTAAAGAACAGCTAGATGGTGCAGGAATAAAGTTGTCAAGTGATGAGCATGTAATTGTTGAGATCAACCCTGATGATGAATATGTCATTGATGGGAAACATAAAGCTTTAGTATTGAGGTAAAGATATGGGTGTTAGTGCTAGTCAAATACAAAAAATAAATTATTTTAGTAAAGTTCCTGAAGAATTTTGCTCTCAAATTGCTGAGGCAGTAGTTGAAGAAAATTGTCCTCCTGGCACTGCGCTGCTTAAAGAAGGTGAAGCTGGAGATACAATGCTTTTAATTTTCCAAGGCCAAGTTGAAGTATCTAAAAATATGATGGTTAAAGCTTCTAGCGGGTTTACCATGTCAACTAAGTCAATAATAAGATTAGAAACTACAGACCCTGCGCCATCAAATGACCCTATTACTCAACCAACTGTATCAGTGGTAAAGGCTCCTGCTTTTGGTATAGGAGAATTTTCTTTAGTCCTTGATGACGCTAAGCGCACATCACATGTCACAGCAATGACAGATGTAAAATATGGAATTTTAAGTTTAGAAGATTTCTCAAGGATAGTAGATAAAAACCCTTCAATTGGGGGGCCGGTATATTTTGAGGTAGCAAAGTCCGCAGTGAATAACTTAGCTACTGCAACTCAAGATATATCTAATTTGACTCAGGCATTCTTTTTTGCTTTAACTAAATAATTTTTATTTAATAAAAAACGTCTTCCTTCTAGTATTTATTTTTTCTTCAAGTTCGATTATTTTTTCTTTTTCTAACGGCGTTTTTTCTTCTTTAGAACTCAATTTATCTAATTCTAATCTTAAGAATTGGACATCACGATCAAGTTTTTCGAGACGTCCTTTCATTTGTTTAGACAACATTTTTTTAAAATCATCAATTTTATCGCTATCTGGAGAATAATAAATATTCGTATTTCCTCGATCAGTGTCTTCCCAAAATGTTGGCCCACTAAATTTGATTCTATTATATAGTCCTTCCATTAAGTTCAAATAAGTTTGATTGTCAAAATAAGCGAGGTCATCAAGTACATCTGCAACAATAGTCTCTGCAAAATCAAGGTTTTTAATTTTTATATAATGAAGAGCTAGTCCAATTTGTAATACTCGCACGCCATTATTTACGCTTTGATCTAGATCATCTTTTGGATAATCTGGAGGATTATCAAGTTGTAAAATTTCTTTTAATAAATGTTCCTGCAGATCGAGGTCCCAATTTTTTTCAGAAATGATGATAGATATCTTTTTTAGTTCAGTAGTTAAAACATCTACAATAAAATATAGCGAAGGGTTGTTAGCTGCTTGTTTATAAATTTCATTACTATAGAATTTGAAATAGAAGTATCCCATTTTTAGCAAATCAATTTTATTTTTATCAACATAACCTTGCAAAAGAGTAGAATAGTGGAATGCTAAATTGTATAAATTTCTCGGTTCATTATTTCTGACTGCATGCTTTATTGCAAATCTCATAAATGTATTAAATCTTATATTAATATCCGTAATTAAACTATCTTGTTCGAGTTCTAAGGCTAAAAGCCCTACTGAGCTAATTTCATTAGCGATAAGAGAAGCTAGTTCATATTCTCCGTTCTCCATTTTTCGTATATATGCATTACCCATCATTTTAAAAGATTTTACTTCGTAAAATGTTTTTCTGTCTTCTATATCTTTATATTGGTGTTCAACATATGTTCTGAAAGTCGGATTATTTCTAATGGTATCTGTAGCAGTAAAAAATTTTGAATCATAGGAATCCTTGTTCATCATATACACTCTTACTGTATCACCAACCCTGCGAATAATTTCTGTTTGAGCCTCTTTGAATGATATATATTCAAGTAGGTCATCGAATTGATCTATAGTAGACATTAATTGATGCTGATAATGTTCAATAACTCTACTATCATTCATTGTAAGTTGTATGGGCTTTTGCTTTAACCTTTTTATGTCAGCAATGTTCAGCGAATAGAGTTTTCTAATTACATTATCTGTTTTTGAATAGAGTAAGATGTAAAATATGTATGGCAATGATAAAACAGAAGATAGGGGGAGGTAAATGTAAGTATTTAACATGACACTAGATAGCCTATCCATTGGTTCAAAATAGTACATAATTATTGTTGAATGAATAGATGCAAGAATTAAAAACCATATGAAGATAAGACTTATCCAATCTCTAACGAACAGGTCCATCAATTTTGGAGTGGATTCTGCTGCTATTGCAATGACAATTATCAATGTACCTAAAACTGTAGCTAATACTCCTCCCCATATTTCGGGTGCAAAAGTGAGGTCTACAGCTCCATGAGCTTCTTTGTTAATATCAAAGAATTGTTCAAGTAATAAAATGACTTGTGGATAAAGCTGATGAAATAAAGAATCGCTTATAAGAATGACTAAAAAAACGATTAGTAAGGAGGCTAGCGATCTGTTTCTATTTATCAGATTCAATGTATTTGCAAAAAATATTGTAATATTACTGTTCATCCTTATGTAAAGTAGTAAAACATTGTTAATGGAAGCTACGATTTTGATATATGTTTTTCAATATTGAAGAAGACTTTCTATCCAGATGTTACTTAATATCATACATGAGAGTAGAATCGGTTTTTATTGCTCTTCACATAAACCGATGATAACTTCCTAATAGCTCTATTGAGTTTAGAGGTTCGTAGACTCAATATAGAGTAGTAATAGTAGTTACGAACTTTAAATGTAAATTAATTCTAACGAGGTAATTATGTCAGATTGGACAAATAGTCACGACTTAGTATATGCATTTGTTTGTGTTTCCTTTTTAGCAGATGGAGATGTTGACGAGTCTGAGAAAGAAGCAATGCGTGGTAACGTAAAAGTTATGCTCCCAGATATGGGAGATGATGAGTATCATCAAGTTGAAAAAGAAGTTATTGATAAATTTATTGCCCTCGGCGATGAAGCTTCTCGTTTTGACCAATATGGTTCTTCACTCAGTGCAATCAAAGAAATGTTTTCTTCTGATGATGATCGTTATAAGGTAATTAAAAACCTTGCTTATATTGCTAGGGCTGATGAATTCATTCACGAAAATGAAATGAAAATGATTGAGCAAGCAGTTAGCGATTTAGATATGGAAGATAAAGTCAGTTTGGTTAAAACTGAATCTACCCTTTTTGTAGATTTTAAAGGGTAATTAAAAAATATATTACGATGCCTGGGTTAATCCCAGGTATCGTTTTTATTAATTTAGATAGGAATACGAATATGTCTGAAAAAAGAACACACAGTGACGATAGACGAAGTGACGACCGCAGAAATGCCGATCGAAGAGTAAGCGATGTAACAGTTGAAAATGATAGAAGAACTGATGGAGATAGAAGGCAAGATGAGCGCCGTTCTGAAAAGGACCGACGCTCATAATATTAATCTCTACTTAACAGTAGACTCTTTCCATTCCTGATAGGAAATTATTTAAAGAAGATAATGCAAGTTCAATAGCTTCTAACGCTTCTTCTTTCTTTTCATCAGTATCACAAACATCACCAATTAAATCTTTAATAACTTGCCTGTGAATGATATCTGCTGATTGATGCACCTCAAAGAACTTTAATGTATCCTCACCATTTTTAGCACCGTAATATTTCTTTAAACCGTCAATTTTATTTTTAGCAATTTCAGGGATCATAGATTCATAACAATAAAGAGCACTGAATCCAACATGGTAACGCTCGTCTTTTGATAGTTTCATAAAATTGTCCACTAGCTCTTTAGTTTCTTTTATTGCAACAGTATTTTTTACATCTTCTCTTTTTTTACCCATGCCTTCTGCAAAACGCATCCATAATTCTGGATGATTTTCATCACCACGCTCCTCATCGATTAAGTTTTCTAGAATTTCTTGTCTTACTGATATATCATCACAGTTTGAGTGGATTGATGATAAATATCTAGGGAAAGCAGAAACATGTTTAAAATATTGTGCAGCATATTCTTGAATAGTAGATCGATCTAATTCACCTGCATTCCAAGCTTTATAAAAAGAGTGGTTTAGTAAATGATGCTCTTCAATTTTGTTTTCAACTATGTTTAAAAATTCAGTTTTGTTCATACAGTACTCCAAACGTTAAATGATTTAAATTATCCTAGCCATATACCGGCACAGAAAAATAACCCCGTTAGGAAGTGTAATCCAATAGTTCCTGCATTAGCAGGCTGTAATAATCTATTGTCATAATGCTTGTATAATGTTTTTATTGTAAAAATACTGTAAACTGATGTTATTAACGATACAAGAGATAATGTTGGGAAAGTCAGTGGGTTAGTCCAGGATAATGCAATGATGCTAACAAACGCCCCTACAATTAATGCAACATATCCTATTCTCGCTTTCTCTGGCCCAAAAACAACTACTAAATTATTTTTACCAGTTGCTTTATCACCATCATGATCAGGAAATTGATTAACGAAAACTATAGCAGCTACTAGAAAGCCTATTGGTATCCCTGCAAGTACTGCATCCATGATATGGGTCATGTCACCACTTGTTTGCACAAGAAAACTACCAGCGACCATTAGTGGCCCAAAATTTAAACCAATTAAAAGCTCTCCCATTCCTTTTCTAGATGCAAATCTAAATGGTGGAGCTGTATAAAAAAGACCGGAAAGAAATCCAACGATCCCAAGATACAAAATGTTTATGCCTGCTTTATAAATAAGAGGTATACCAACAATAGCACTTAAAGCAAAAGTTATTATAGCAACATTTAACATACCTTTAGCTGAGATAAGTCCCATTTGAATACTCCTACTGCCTCCTGAAAAAGGCACCATGTAGTTGTAATTTGCTTCATCTGTTCCACTAGTATGGTCAAAATAATCATTTGATGTATTTGTTCCAATATGTAATAGACTCCCACCAATCATGGTTAATGTAAAATAAAGCCAATCTATATTATATCCCAGCTGACTAGCGACAGCTGTACCTAATAAAATTGGGACTATAGTTGCTGTCAGGAATGGTAGTCTCATTATAACCATCCAGCAAAATAACTTTGTAAATAAATTAATTTTAGGACGGACTTGGTCAGGATTTTTTTCTTTCAAT
>CAJWRL010000053.1 GCA_913046125.1 uncultured Gammaproteobacteria bacterium | reverse complement strand
TACATTCTGTCTCGTGCATTTAGAACCTCAACAAAATTGATCCCCATGTAAATCCAGCACCAAAAGCCTCCATCATGATATAGTCACCTGATTTGAATGTATTTTTAGTGTTAGCATCATCAAATGCTAGAGGGATTGATGCAGCTGATGTATTTCCGTGCTTATTTACGGTAATAATAATTTTATCATGTGACAAACTTATTTTCTTGGCAATAGCTAAGATTATTCTTTCATTGGCCTGATGCGGTACAAGCCAGTCAAGCTGTCCCTGCTCAAGATTATTTAATTCAAGTGTATGTTTTGCTAATTTACCAAGTGTATTTACTGCTGTTTTGAAAACATCACTGCCTTTCATTTCAATGTATTCTAAATCTGTATTAACTGTTAATAAATCCTTATACGATCCATCAGAACCTATAGTGCTTGATAAAATTCCTGCAGTATCAGAACTGCCCACTAACATGGCTCCTGCCCCATCACCAAATAATACACACGTGTTCCTATCTGTCCAATCTAATAGCGAGGTGATCTTCTCAGTACCTACTACTAACGCATATTTTATTTGTTTAGACTCAATGTATTTCTTTGCAATATCTAAGGCATAAACAAAACCAGTGCATGCGGCATTCAAATCAACTGAAAAAGCATTTTTGATATTAAGTCTATTTTGGAGGAGAACTGCAGTACTAGGGAATTTTCTTTCAGGTGTACAAGTAGCTAAAAATATTGCGCCTATCTCATCTTTTTTTAATCCAGACTTATTAATTGCATCTATCGATGCCTGATAAGCCATATCTACAGACGTCTCGTCATCAGATGATACTCTTCGCTCTTTGATGCCAGTTCTTTCTGTTATCCACTCATCAGTGGTATCTACAATACTCTCAAGCTCTTTATTAGTTAAAATCTTTTCCGGAAGATAGCTACCACTAGATATTATTTTTGTAAATTTACTCATTAAGCTCCCTACTAGTATATTCTCTAATACTATCAATTAGATTATTTTTTGATTCATAATATGCAGTTTTGATTGCGTTAGAATATGAAAAACTATCTGCGCTTCCATGACTCTTAACTACTATTCCGTTAAGACCTAAAAATGATGCCCCATTATATACTCTAGGATCCATCTTCTTTTTGACTCCGTTTAATACGGGAAAACTGACTAATGAGGAGATCTTGTTATATAAATTCTTTTTAAACTCTGATTTTATGAAATGTTTAATTACTCCTGCAACGCCCTCGATACTTTTTAGTGCAACATTCCCTGTAAATCCATCCGTTACTATAACATCATAGTTACCGCTAAACATCTCATCGCCCTCTACAAAACCAACATAATTTATGTTGGATTCATTTAGTAAATCCGCAGCCTCTTTAATTTCATGTTTACCTTTAAATTCCTCAGATCCAATATTTAATAGTCCTACTCTTGGATTTTTTGAGAGCTCTAAACTCTCAACTACAGAAGCTCCCATAACTGCAAATTGGAAAAGATTCTGCGCGCTACACTCGATATTTGCTCCAAGATCTAGCATCTGCATAAAGTTTTTCTTTGTTGGTAAGGATGTGCATATTGCAGGTCTATCAATCCCTTCTATAGTTTTAAGAATTATTTTTGATATTGACATAAGAGCGCCTGTGTTGCCTGCACTAACACATGCCTGAGCTTTAGATTCTTTTACGCAATTTACTGCTAATCTCATCGACGATTTTTTTTTATTTCTTATCGCATGAACTAAGTCATCATCCATCTTAATAAACTCATCAGTATGAACTATTTCGATACGGTTTTTATTTGCAGGAGCGATTTTATCCTCTATTAACGACTCATCTCCCACTAAAATTATCTTTAGATCATCAAGCAAATCAAGTGATTTAAATGCTCCAGTGAGAGCTGGACTTGGCCCATTGTCTCCACTCATTATATCCAATGCTATCGTAATAGATGTCGGCATTAACCCAATTGCTTACTGTTCTTGAGCTGTTTCTTCTTTTGGTTTTTTTACTTTTGGCGTAAATATTTCCTTGCCGCGGTAAAAACCATCTTTAGCAATATGATGCCTTAGGTGTTTTGAGCCAGTAGTTTTATCGGAAGAAACGGGAGAAGCAGACAGAGAGTCATGTGACCTTCTCATGTCGCGTCTTGATCTAGATTTTTTACTCTTTTGTACGGCCATATCTCTCTTCCTTCACAATTTAGATAAGGTATTCTAAGCAATAATATACATACAAGCAATTGTTAATGCTAAATTTAACAATTTTGTGACAATTATTGTATTATCACTACTTAATACTATGAAGGTCATTCTTGCATCAAGCTCTGTTTTTAGAAAACAGCTTTTATCAAAGCTGCGAATACCTTTTAAATGTATCTCACCAGATATTGACGAATCAAGAAAAAAGGGAGAAAGTGTCCCAAACTATGTCAAACGACTATCAATTCAAAAGGCTTTAAAGGTAGCTGAGACAAATGCTGGCTGTATAGTAATAGGATCAGACGAAGTCGCAGATTTAAACAACAAGATACTAGGCAAGCCTATAACAAAAACAAATGCAGTGAAGCAACTAAAAATGGTTTCAGGAAATAAGGTAGTGTTTAGAACAGGTCTTTGTGTTATGCATTCTGATAGTAAAAAGTATTACTCATCAGTCAATAATTACACTATATATTTCAAGCATTTAAACAATAAATTGATTAAATCTTATCTTGACGCTGATGATGTATTGAGGTGTGCGGCTAGCATAAGAATAGAGGGAGCTGCCATAAACTTAGTGAAAAGCATGAGCGGTAAAGATCCCTCATCTATTATGGGCCTACCACTGCTAAAAGTTATAGAATATTTAGATAAATTTGGAGTCAAAGCTCTATCAAAGTAACTACTTTCCTTTGAAATGATCATATCCTGAGACTTTTGGATTGTACTGTTTACTGTTGAGAGAATAACGATATCCTGCGCTTTTTATAACTCCAATTCTTGTAATTTTAATCTTATATTTATTCGATATATTATTGATTTTTCTAATATATTTTTTATTTGCAGTAAAACATAATTCATAGTCTTCGCCACCACCCAGTATGCACTGCTCCTTTAGATTACCTTTTACATAAATATCAAATTTTGGATCAGTAGGAATAGAGTCAACATCTACCTGGAATCCTTTTTTAGATGAAATTGCTATACTTTTTAGATCTTTTGCTAGTCCATCAGATATATCAATACACGATGATGCAAATTCTGATAATTCTAACCCAACAGCTACTCTGGGAAGTGGCATTACGAGGGATTTTCTGAAATATTTGTATCCTTTTGTTTTTTTATCTAATATTAAAGCAGCCCTAGCGCTACCAATATTTCCGGTTACATATATATCATGACCAGTTTTTGCTCCCGAACGAGTAAGAATTTTATTTTTTTGAACTCCGATCAATGTTATTGATATGCTCATTGGACCTTTGGTTGTATCGCCACCTATGATTGAAACCTTGTGCTGATTCAGGAGTTTACGAGTACCATCAAAAAATCTCTTTATCCATGATTCAGATATTCTTGGAATAGTTATGTCGTATAAAGCATAAAGTGGTACGCATCCCATCGAAGCAATATCGCTCAAATTAGTTGCTAATGACTTATGGCCAATTTCTTCAGGGGTATAGTCTTTAGAGAAGTGTGGCCCTAGTAAAGATGTATCAGAGGTAATTACATATTTTTTCCTGCTACTAAATTTTACAATTGCACAGTCATCGCCAATACCTTCAATAATATTTTTATTTAAAGTTTTAATTTTTTTTAGATAATTGACAAAATCAAGTTCGCTTTTCATATCTAATTAGAGTGTATTATCTAAAACTTTATTGAGAAAAGTATACATTTTTGGAGAGGAATACTTTTTTGCGATATTTATATATTCATTAATCACTATATTTTTTGATTTATTAATAAAAAGAAATTCACAAACACTTAGATGTATAATACATTCATCAAGAAGAGGTAAATTCTCAAGCGAAACTTCAGCCTTCTTGTCTAATAAAGAGATTATCCTATCTTTATTCTCGACATACTCACTTAATATTCTCTCTAAAAGGCTTGCGTCGTACTCCCTCTTCTCGATAAAACCGTTCATTATTTTCTCAAATGTCTCATCTTGCATTTTCATTTGGTACAAAATTTTTATTGCTGATTCACGTGCAATGAGCTGTGGTTTATATTTTTTTTCAGACATCAAACTTATTATTGAAGTTCATTATTTCCAGAGAAGCACTTGCAAATTCTGAACCTTTATCCATTTTCTTGCCAGCTCTATCGATAGCCTGCTGTTCGTTTTCTACAGTTAGAATTCCATTTAGTATAGGAGTGTTATTTTCAAATGAGACATTTCTAATTGCATTAGTTACAGTTGATGATAAAAATTCATAATGTTGAGTCTCACCTTTAATAATGCAGCCAACTACGAGACAAAGCTTTGGGCTGTACTTTCTTATTATCTTTGAGGTAAGTAATGGAAGTTCAAAAGCGCCTCCAGGAATTTTTAATGTTCCTACTGTTCCCTCAAATCTATTTATTTTTAAACAATTCAAATATCCATACAATATGCTTTGGTTGATAGTGAGGTTATAGTCAGAGTAAAAAACTAATATGTCATATTTATTTTTGGATAGTTCATTTCCAATAATATTTAAATCGATAAGTTCAAAAGACTGATTTAAATCATTCAATTCGATAAGATCGTTTTGGTTCTGTTTATTTGAAATTACCATATCATTTAGTTACATGTTTAACGACTTCTAATCCAAAAGCATTGATACCATGATATTTTTTTGGGGCACTCATAAGGTTCATCTTTCTAACTCCAATATCATTTAAGATTTGAGCTCCAATTCCAACTGTTCTATAGTCTTCATATACCCCCTTATTGGATTTTTTTTGCTGAATAAGTTCTATATTTGATGTGTCAGACTCTGTCATCGTGTTGGTAATATATATAAGCGCACCCTGCTTCGCTTTACTTATTTTTCTCAATGCATCATCAAGAGGCCAGCTACTGGGTGATAAAAGACCTATTGCATCTGTGAGTGTATTTTGAACATGTACACGTGTTAGAGTAGATTTTTCGGGTGAAATTTTATTCTTTATAAGTGCAAAATGAATTGCTGAGGTCAAAATATCCTTATAAAATATTGATGTAAATGGACCATATTTTGTTTTAATGATCTGTTGGCTAATTCTTTGTATGGTTTTCTCATTCGACACCCTATACTTAATTAACTCCTCAATCGTTCCAATTTTTAAATTATGTTTCTTTGAAAATGCTATTAAATCTTTTTTTCTAGCCATGCTACCGTCCTCATTAAGAATCTCAACGATTACAGAAGATGGTTCTAAACCAGCTAATTTTGCAAGATCACATCCTGCTTCTGTGTGTCCAGCTCTGGTGAGGACACCACCGTTTTTAGCCATTATTGGGAAAATGTGGCCTGGCTGAGCAAAATCTTTTGATTTAGCACTTTTTTTTACTGCTGCTCTAATAGTTCTAGCTCTATCAGATGCAGATATACCTGTCGTAACACCTTTTATTGCATCAATAGAAACTGTGAAATTGGTTTCTTTTGAAGATTCGCTGCCGCTTTGTTTCAAAAGAGGTAAATCAAGATCCTTACATTTTGATTCGGTTAAAGTCAGGCATATAAGTCCGCGTCCTTTAGATGCCATAAAATTAATATCTGATGCCTTTATAAATTGAGATGCCATTACTAAATCACCCTCATTCTCTCTATTCTCATCATCCATAATAATGACCATTTCACCTTTTCTGATAGAGCTAATAATTTCGTCTATAGTGTTAATCATTCTCTGTTGCCTAATTTCTCAATATATTTTGCGAG
>CAJWRL010000052.1 GCA_913046125.1 uncultured Gammaproteobacteria bacterium | reverse complement strand
CCAAGAATCTAATTAAGTCAAGATTCTATATCATCTAATTATCATATATTATTACTCTATGAGTAGTATCCCGAGGACACCCACATCTATTGATTCTGAAAAAGCACTATTGGGCTCACTAATCATCGACTCTGAATCTTGGGAAAAAATTTCAAATCTTATAACGCCAGCAGATTTTTATGATGCGAAAAATAGAGATATATTCTCAGAAATTTACACTTTACAAATTAATGATCAGCCAATTGACATTCTCATACTTGAAGAAGCGCTTAAATCAAGGGACAAATTATCCAAGGTTGGAGGCATTGAATATTTAAAAGATCTAGCAAAGACTGTGCCGACCTCAGCTCATATTGTCAAATATGCTGAGATTGTAAGAGAAAAATCAGTTTTGAGAAAGCTAATTGAAGCCAGCACAAGAACGATAGAGAGCATTCACGACGATGACTCAGAGGATGTAAGAGTTATTCTAGATAAGGCAGAAGCAGATATATTCTCAATCGCATCAGATACAAAAAAAAATGAAGGCCTTATAAAAATTGGACCCATAGTCAATGAAATGGTCGATTCTATTTATAACAAGAAAAATAATAACATTTCAGATTTCCTTTTAACAGGTTACTCAAAGCTAGATGAAATAATGGGCGGTCTTCAAAACTCTGATTTAATTGTAATCGCTGCAAGACCCTCAATGGGTAAAACAGCATTAGCTATGAATATAGCTCAAGATGTTGTATTTAAACAAAAAAAGAAAGTTGGTTTTTTTAGTTTAGAAATGTCCTCACAGTCGATTGCACTTAGGATGTTATCTTCACTGAGCACTGTTGAATTTTCAAAAATAAGAACAGGTGACTACGAATCCTCAAATGATGACACTCGAGCAGTTACTCAGGCTATCGATATGATGCAAGACTGTTCATTATACATTGATGACACAGGCAGTATAACTCCAATGACTCTGCGCTCAAGGGCTAGAAGAATGATGCGTGAGACAGGGATAGACATGATTATTTTAGATTATTTACAGCTGATGACATTACCTGAAAAAAGTGAAAATCGAGTTAATGAAATTGCATCAATTACGAGACAGCTCAAAGGTTTGGCCAAAGAATTAGACCTGCCAATAATCGCATTATCACAATTAAACCGTAGTTTGGAACAGCGTAATGACAAACGACCTTTTCTGTCTGATTTAAGAGAGTCAGGGTCGATTGAACAAGATGCAGACGTTGTCATGTTTATTTACAGAGACGATGTCTATAATCCTAATTCAGAGGATAAAAATGTGGCAGAAATAAATGTTGCAAAGCATAGAAATGGACCAACAGGCACAACAAAATTAACTTTTTTATCACATTGCACAAGATTTGAGGATTATCATCCTCAGATCTTTGAGAATACCGACAATCTCTAGGCTACTCCTCAAGTAAGTCAAGTTTGTCAGGTTTATTTTCCCACTCCTTAGCATCATCAGGAGCTGGTTTGGCTTCAGTGATTAATGGCCACTTTTTTGATAACCTATCGTTGATCTCCAAGTATTTTTTATCTTCTTCTTTCAAATCGTCTTCAGATAAGATTGCATTTATTGGGCACTCTGGTTCGCATAAACTACAATCAATACATTCTTCAGGGTTTATCACTAGAAAATTAGGACCTTCATGAAAACAATCAACAGGACAGACTTCTACGCAGTCTGTATATTTACATTTAATACAATTTTCAGTTATTACGTATGTCATTCAATTGTAATTTTATCACAAGAGATGTTAAAAAACATTTGTTTAGGAATTGTCAATTTTCAAGTTAATTTCACTTATTAAAATCTAAAAATGATATTATAAGCATCTAAGGTTGATCGTATAAGATATTTGCATTAAATATCTGTAAATTAAAGATTGAAGATTATATGCATTTTTATTAATATCTTGTCATTATTCCTCGGTAGCTCAGCTGGTAGAGCGAGTGACTGTTAATCACCAGGTCGGCGGTTCGAGTCCGTCCCGAGGAGTAAGTCATAAACGAGTCAATAAAATATTCCCAGTTAATAAAGATAGTAAATTTGATACATTATAATTTAAGTGTGGAATGAAGTCTTTGCATCGCATCTTTGAGAGAGTTCATGTCAATGGCTATAGAAATCCTTATGTGGCCTTCGATGCCAAAAGCACTACCCGGCACAACGGCTACTTTAGCTTTTTCTAAAATATATAACGCTAGTTCGGAATCGTTTGATATATTGCTATTCAACTCTATAAATTTTTTAAATGATGGGAAAACATAAAATGTACCATCAGTTGGTCTACAGTTGACACCTTCAATTTTATTAAGTTCAGAAACTACATAATCATGTCTTTTTTTATACTCATTGTTCATTATTGGCATTTCCTCACATGTATTTGATAGTGCAGAGCATGCCGCAGCTTGTGAAATCGAACTAGCACATGATGTACTTTGAGACTGCAGGGTTTTCATTTTTTTTATTATCTCAGAATTTCCAGCTGCATAACCTATTCTCCAACCTGTCATGGAATAAGCTTTTGATACTCCATTCAATATTATTGTTCTAGATTTTAACTCTGGGCAAACATTTAAGATATTATGAAATTTCTCAGAGCCCCAATGTATGTGTTCGTATATATCATCTGAGGAAATAAATACATTATTATGCTCTTTCAGAACTTCAGATAATTTCTTTAGCATCTCAGTATCATAGTACTTTCCGCTGGGGTTATTTGGACTATTAATCATAAATAGTTTTGTACGTTCAGTTATAAGAGATTCAAATTTATGTATGTCTATAGAAAAATTATCTTCATAGTTCGTAGATAACATGATCGGTTTGCCACCAGAATACTTAACCATATCCGCATATGACACCCAATATGGTTGTGGAATAATCACCTCGTCTCCATCATCAATGATGACTTGCAGAAAATTAAATATCGACTGCTTACAACCAGCTGAGACAATTATCTCATCAAGACTATAATCCAAGTTGTTCTCATTCTTAAATTTACTTACTATTGCTTTTTTTAAATCAGCAGTACCGTCTACTGCAGTGTATTTAGTCTCGC
This sequence comes from uncultured Gammaproteobacteria bacterium, assembly GCA_913046125.1. Taxonomy (GTDB): domain Bacteria; phylum Pseudomonadota; class Gammaproteobacteria; genus CACLCV01. Next base: position 2,843 of record CAJWRL010000052.1, on the reverse strand, counting down.
CCGAATCTATAGCTTTTTTTGCGTCTTTTTTTATATACTCTGGTGTATCAAAATCAGGCTCTCCAACGGTTAGTACTATGATATCCTCACCCTGACTTTTAAGCTGATTTGCCTTTGATGTAAGCGCCATAGTAGATGACGGTTGGATTAATTTTATACGATTTGATAATTTCAATAGAGTTCCTTCAAAAAGGCTATGATATCATGAATGAATATATAGAGTGAGAAAATTATTTTGAAAAGACTTACGATAGAATCAAAAATGAAGCCCAGTGGTGATCAACCTAGAGCGATAAAGGCACTGGTTGACGGTATAAAAAAACATCATAAACATCAGACCTTACTGGGAGTAACTGGTTCTGGAAAAACATATACTATGGCAAATATCATTGCCCAGACGAATAAAACCACATTAATTTTAGCCCCTAATAAGACTTTAGCTGCCCAGCTCTATGCAGAGATGAGAGAATTCTTCCCAAGAAACTCAGTAGAGTATTTTGTTTCATATTATGATTATTATCAGCCAGAAGCATACGTTCCTGTATCTGATACTTTTATTGAAAAAGATGCATCTTTGAATGAGCATATTGAACAGATGCGGTTGTCAGCTACAAAATCTTTAACAGAACGCAAGGACGCAATTGTTGTTGGCACAGTGTCCGCTATATATGGGCTAGGTGATCCTGAAACATATTTCAAAATGATATTACACATAGTAAAAGGAGACATAATCAATCAAAGAGACATTTTAAGAAAACTAACTGAATTGCAATATGTAAGAAATGATCTAGAATTACGCCGTGGATCATACCAAGTTAAAGGTCAAATAATAGATATATTTCCTGGAGATTCAGAAAAGTATGCAGTTAGAGTAGACCTTTTCGGTGATGAAATTGAAAATATTTTTTTATTTGATCCCCTTACTGGCGACATTGTCAAGCAGTTAAATAGAACTACTATTTACCCAAAAACTCACTATGTCACTCCCCAAAACATAATCGATGATGCAATGATTAAAATTCGGAAAGAACTCAAAGAAAGGATTAAATTTTTTTCTGACAATTCAAAACTAATTGAAGAGCAGAGAATAAGAGAGAGAACAAACTATGATTTAGAGATGATGAAAGAAATGGGTTATTGTTCTGGTATTGAAAATTATTCAAGATATCTCTCTGGGAGAGGTCCCGGTGAACCACCACCATGTCTTCTAGATTACATGCCAAAAGATGGCTTAGTAATCATTGATGAGAGTCACGTTGGTGTTCCTCAAATGGGAGGCATGTACAGAGGCGATCAATCTAGAAAGCAAACTCTCGTTGACTATGGATTCAGGTTACCCTCAGCAATGGATAACCGTCCATTAAAATTTGATGAATTTGAATCCTATAAATTTCAAACAATTTATGTGTCTGCTACTCCCGGACCATATGAATTAGATAAATCGGAGGATATTATTGAACAACTCATCCGTCCAACTGGTCTTGTCGATCCTGTGATTGATGTAAGACCATCGTCAAGTCAAGTCGAGGATGTACTATCTGAGATCAATAAAGTAATAGAAAATGGCAATAGAGTATTAATTACAACTTTGACAAAAAAAATGTCTGAGAATTTATCAGAATATCTACAGGAGCATAATATCAAAGTAAAATACCTTCACTCTGATATTGATACTGTTGAGCGTGTTGAAATAATTAGAGATTTGAGAAAAGGTGAATTCGATGTTTTAGTTGGAATAAATCTACTACGAGAGGGTTTAGACATTCCTGAAGTTGAACTGGTGGCAATTTTTGATTCTGATAAAGAAGGCTTTTTAAGATCTGACAGATCACTTATTCAAACAATTGGAAGGGCTGCACGTAATATAAATGGAAGATGCATCCTATATGGTGATGAGATTACTGGATCGATGAAGCGAGCCATTGATGAGACGAATCGGAGAAGAGAGCTTCAAGTCAGTTATAATAAATCTAATAATATTAAACCTGTTGGTGTTCAGAAAGATATAAGAGAGGCTTTGGATGAGGATACTTATATTAACAATGATTCACTTGATAAACTTCAAATCGTAAGTAACAGTAAGAAAAAACTTACTAAAGTTAATAGTAATAATGTCACATCTATAATTACTCAGCTGGAGAAAGAGATGTATAATCATGCAAAGAATCTAGAGTTTGAAGATGCTGCGAAGATTAGAGATCAAATTAATGACTTGCAAGAAAAATACTTAATGTTGCCAAAAGTTAAAACATAATGGTTTCCTTGTCTATACATGTCTGTCATGCTAATTTACATAACTTACAGGCGCGTAGCTCAGCTTGGTTAGAGCGCCACCTTGACATGGTGGAGGTCGTTGGTTCGAGTCCAATCGTGCCTATATTTTATAGAATTTATGATTGTAGAGATTAACAATAAAGCATATCAGGCTAAAGAGGGTGACATACTAGAGGATGTCATAAAGCAAAACTTTAAACAAAAAAATATCGTTGCTGCCAAAGTAAATGATAGGCTTACTGATCTCTCTGATTGTATTAGGGATAATTCAAAAGTCGAATTAATTACAACTAATGACGATGATGGCTTGAGTATTCTTAGGCACTCCTGCGCGCATTTATTTGGACATGCCATAAAGCAGCTTCATCCCGAAACACAGATGGTAATAGGCCCAGTCATCGATAACGGATTCTACTATGATATTTTGTCCAAAAATCCTCTTACAGAGAAAGATTTACCTTTAATTGAAAATCGTATGAGAAAATTAGCCAAGAAAAACTATACAATTAGGCGAGAGGTAATATCTAAAGAGGATGCAATAGCTATATTTAAAGTTAGGAATGAGCCCT
>CAJWRL010000051.1 GCA_913046125.1 uncultured Gammaproteobacteria bacterium | reverse complement strand
CAGTAGTCACATGGTTAACAGGTGCGGCATATTTAGGTCATCATGGCCAGTTTATAGATGCATTTACTTTTGCTGGAGGCTATAGCTCTGTTATAGGAGCCGGAGCATGGTTAGGAACAATTATGCTGTTTAATGTTTGGGTACTCATTTGGCCTAATCAACAGAAGGTATTAGGCATGGTCGAGGCATCAGCAGATGAGATAGCGAAAGCAAAGAAAACTGCACTGCTTGCATCGAGAACTAACACTGTTCTAAGTATCCCAATGCTTCTTTTTATGGGCGGAGCTCACCACCCAGGACTAGTCTCGCTAGCGTCTATTACTACTTATATTGTATAAATATAAAAACCTAGCCTGAAGTCATTTCAGGTCAGGTTTTTACAATGTTTCTAAAATTAGAATTTATGCGTAAGACCGATGCCGGAAGTACTAAAGTCTGAGCCATCTTGGTCAAAGTCTTGCTTAGTGTAGCCCAATGTAATATCTGAATTCTTACTAAGATTAATCTTAGCGGAGATGCTGCGTGTTTGATAATCTTGATTAGCTGCACCATCAGAGTCTCCTTCAGCACTTACAAGCTGAATATCTGCTATACCCAAAGAGTAATGAATGCCATAAGTATTAATCTTTCCATCGGTTCCACTGGAGGCAATAAATGTATTTACCACGCTAAGATCCTCTAAAGATAAGAATACACCCATGTTCGGCATAACTTGATAAGAGGCAAAAAATTTATCATTGTTCTCGCCTTTTGCTCCAGATACTTCATCGTCATGATATCTTGCGTACCCAAAAGTTAGACCATTTATTAACATGTCTTTGACTGTCACACCAATTGAATAATCACCACGGTCTGTATTGGTAACATCATTTGCTGTGTTGTCTGTTGCAGCATACATATATCCAATTTCAAGTGGCCCCATCATAGCGTGATATGCTAATGCACCTTCAAAGTTACCTGCGATACCACCTTGGCCTTGACTAAAGCCGCCATGAGAATTTAGGGCTAAAGCTGTATCCATATTGTCATCAAACATCCCCATAGTTTTGTAAGGAGCTTCATAAGTTCCTGCACCAATATAACCAAGTGGTGTCATAAAACCTAAATTACCTACATGAAGGTCAAATGTTTGACAACCATTTGCTGATGCAGTTCCACAGTTGGCACCTGCACCACTTGTGCCATCACCAATATCATATTTATATTCTAGGTTACCAACAATATTACCCGATTTGATTTTAAGACCAAGTCTGCTTTTATTGCCACCATCATCTAACCTAGCCGTATCACCAGTAGTACTATCATATCCAATATAAAGCCTTCCATAAAAATGTACCCCTGAAGATGCCTTCGCTGCTGACATACTGTTTCCTTGCGAATCACTCATACCATTTCCACCAGAAAATGCTGTACTGGATACAAATAATAGCGCAAGCGCGCTTAATAGATTCTTCATTTTTTCCCCTATAATTTAACGTTAACATCACTATTTTAGGGGAAATTGCACCAAAAATACACATAAATGTGATCCAAATGCATTCTTTATTAACAGCTAGCTTTATTCACAATTTGATATAGAATTACCCTTTTCGTGCGAGAATGTAAATTATGACCAGCAAAATCATGCCTACTTACAACAGGAAGCCAGTTACCTTTACAAGGGGTGAAGGTATTTATCTATATGATTCAGAGGGAAAGCAGTATCTTGATGCTCTTTGCGGGCTAGCAGTTACTAGCTTGGGTCACTCACACCCACTCATAGCGGAAACAGTTAGTAAGCAGTCTGCGAAATTGATACATACTTCCAATGCATTTCATATTGAGAGTCAAGAAAAATTAGCAAAAAGATTGTGTCAACTAACTGGAATGGAGAATGTATTTTTCTGTAACTCAGGTGCAGAATCTGTCGAAGCAGCGATTAAAATTGCAAGAAAGTATGGTCATGACAAGGATTATAAAAATCCAAAAATTATAGTGATGTCTAATAGCTTCCATGGGAGGACTATGGGAGCGATGAGCGCAACATCAAGCACTCTCTCTCATGAGGCATTCGGACCTATTCTCGACGGCCTTATAAGAGTTGAATTCAATAAAATTCAAGCAATAGAAAATATTTTAAATGAGCATGAGGAGATAGCTGCAATTCTTTTAGAACCAGTTCAGGGTGAGGGCGGAATAGTTCCATGTGACAAAGCATATCTTCAAAAAATAAGAGATATCTGCAATCAGCAAAATATTTTGCTAATGATGGATGAGGTTCAGTCAGGTTTCTGCAGAACTGGTAGGTGGTTTGGTTATCAACATAGTGGAATCTCTCCCGATGTTGTTATGGTAGCAAAGGCTCTCGGTAATGGAGTTCCAATTGGAGCATGTCTTGCAAGAGGAAGTGCTGCGAATGTTCTTACAGCAGGAATGCATGGTTCGACATTCGGTGGTAATTTCTTGTCAACATCTGTCGGATTAAAAGTCCTCGACATAATGAGAGATAAACAGTTATGTCAGCATGTAATTACAGTTAGCAAAGCAATGCAGGATTATATGGAAACAAAGCTTAAAAATCTAAATGCCGTTAATGAAATTAGAGTCTGTGGGCTTATGATAGGTATCGAGCTCAGAGAAAATTGTACTGATCTTGTTAAAAAAGCATTAGACAAAGGGTTGGTAATTAATGTTACTAAACACAGGACTATAAGATTGCTACCACCTCTGATATGTAAAGAAAAAGACCTGTTAAAGATTGTTGATATAATAGCGGAGCTTGTAACTGAAAATTATGGATAAAAGAGATTTTAAGTCACTAATTGATATTAATGCCCAAGAGTTTAAGAGGATTATTCAACAGGCTATTGACTACAAAGAATTAGATAAAAAACATTCCGTACCAAGGATATATGTCAACAGAACTTTGGCTATGATTTTTAAAAAGAATTCAACTAGAACTAGAGTTTCATTTGAGACCGCAATGTATAAGCTAGGAGGCCATGCAATTTTTTTATCAGAGAGTACAACTCAATTAAATAGAGGAGAAGATATATCTGACACAGCTAAAGTGCTCTCCGGAATGGCTGATTTAATAATGATGAGAACCAATACACACGAGGAGATAAAAAGTTTAGCCGAGAATTCATCTGTCCCAGTAATAAATGGTTTATGTAACTTGTTTCATCCGTGTCAATTACTAGCAGACATGCAGACTATCGCAGAGATAAAAGGTAATGACTTCAGCAAGTTAACTGTTGCATGGATTGGGGATGGTAACAATATGTGCAATTCATACATAAATGCATCAAAATTACTCGGCTTTAAATTGAAAATATCTGTGCCAAATGGATATGAGCCAGATAAATATACCTTGGATAAATTTGGTGAAAATGTTGAATTGTGTGAAATTCCAGGGTCTGCAGTTGACGGAGCAGATGTTGTAACAACCGATGTCTGGGCTAGTATGGGCGATGAGCATGAAAATGAAGAGAGAAAAAAAGTATTTAAGAGCTTTCAGGTGAATATGAATTTAATGTCAAAAGCGAGAGAAAAAGCAATATTTCTTCATTGCTTGCCTGCGCACAGAGGAGAAGAGATTGATGACATTATAATTGACTCCCCACATAGTGCAGTCTGGCAACAAGCTCACAACAGGCTTTACAGCTCTATGGCACTAATAGACTTCTTGTTGTCTTCAAGCAAAAACTAAAGAGACTGAATTATCTCTAATCTTTTGTGATAGTCATTACATCTCAGAATAGTATTTATTTTTGTTTTGAGTGCTTTAGTATCAGTTTCCATAATAATCTTTTTAATTTCAGGTATTGCTTGTGGATGCATACTAAAGGATGTCAAACCAAGACCAAGTAAAAGCTTAGTATACATTTTCTCACCTGCCATTTCTCCACATACTGTAATATCTATTCTTGATCTGTTACATGTCCCGATGACTTGTTTTATCAGCTGCAAAACAGCTGGATTTGTTGGATCATATAAACTTGTCACCTCATCATCAACTCTATCAATAGCAAGAATATACTGAACGAGATCGTTAGTTCCAATTGACATGAAATCAACGTTTTTAGATAGTACATTTGACTGTATTGCACTTGCAGGCACTTCAATCATAATGCCAACTTCATATCTAGGGTTGAACGATTTTTTCTCTTTTATAAGTTCAGTTTTTGCTTCATCAATGAGATCTTTAGCTTTATTAATTTCGTCAAGTGTCGTGATCATAGGTATCAATATTCTGAGTTTGCCATTTTTTGCAGCTCTCAACATAGCCTTTATTTGGATTTTAAAAAGATTTTTTTCATACAAGCTATATCTAATACCTCTCATACCTAGTGCAGGATTCTTAGCGATTTGACCGACCTTCATATTTTCAGATACTTCTTTATCGGACCCGATATCAAGTGTTCTAAGCGTTACAGGCTTACCATTTACTTTTTTAAAAACTTTACTATAAGCTTGATATTGTTCATGTTCTGTGGGCGTATCATCTCTATTCATGTATAGATATTCCGTTCTGAATAAACCTACTCCATCAGAGCTATCATTTAGAAGTTTTACTTCTTCTGAAAGTTCTAGGTTACACATTACATCAACTTTAATTCTATCCTTTGTAATTGCTTTCTTGTTTGTAATTTTCTTAAAAGACCTCATTAATGAGTTATTTTCTGATTGAATTCTTTTAAAATGTCTTAGCTCAATTTCATCAGGATTAACTATTATTATCTGATTCTCGGGATCCATAATTAGTTTGTCACCATTTTTGATGATATTGATCGAAGACTCTACCTTTACTAGCATAGGAAGAGCTAAACTTTTGCTTAGTATTGCACTATGGGAAGAACGACTTCCGTGAGAAGTTATAACCCCTAGCCCCTTACTGTGATGTATATCAACTATATCCTTTGGTGTTATCTCATCAGTTATAATTATTTTATTCTCTATTGTTTTATTGTAGAAAATATCTAATTTTTTTCTAGACTGAAGAAGTTCTAATAAACTAATGATCATTTGCTTTATATCAATTAACCTTTCTTTAATATATTTGTCTTCGATATCCTCGAAGGACTTTTTCATGCTGTGGTATTCAGAAGATATAGCCCAACTAGCACTAAATTGATGATTATTTATTTTGTTGAGAACATTCTCTCTAAAACTTTTATCGTCAACAAAACTTAGTTGCATGTCCATTAGTTTTGTTATCGCAGGATTATTTTTAATTTTTGTTGATGATTTTTTATATTCTGTTTTAAGTTTATTAATTACGTCTAAACATTTTTTTGATTCGCTATTAACTTGACTTTTACTAATAAATGATGGAGCGTGATCGATATTATCCTTATAAACTACGATAGCTTGACCGATACATACTCCTCGTGATACGCCATCACCTGTTATAATAATACTCATTTTTGTTCGTCAAATTTATTATTAAATAGTTTCTCAATTGACTTCATTGCATCACTCTGATCAGCACCATTAACCTCAACACTTATACTTGAGCCTTGAGAGGCTGATAACATTAGTAGTTTCATTATACTTCTTGCGTCAGCATTTTTTCCATCCTTCTTGATTATGATTGTCGATTCGAACTCATTTGCTGTTGATACTAGCTTAGCAGCAGCTCTAGCATGAAGTCCTAACTTATTTAGAATCGTAAGTTTTTTTATAATCATTTATATTTTTGAAACTCCTTCCATTCCGCCCTCTAAAGCTTTAGTCGACAGTTGATCAAGTGAAACATCAGGATAGTTGAATACATTCAGAATCATAGATAGATTCAATCCTGCCACAACCTTAATTTTCTCATAATTTATGGAGGATGCGATGTTTGATGGTGTAGTACCAATAATATCTGTTAATACTAGAACACCTGCTCCATTATCAAGGAACTTCACATATTTTTCTGCAAGTTCTTTTACATCATTAGGCTGATCATAATTATCTACCGATAGTAATTCAACTTGAAATGGATTTTTTCCAAAAACCGAGGTTGCTGTCAGCAACAACTGTTTACCAATGTCACTGTGTGTAATCAATAAAATACCAACTTTCATATTAAATAAACTCCAAGTCCTTCGAATATAAATTTTCT
>CAJWRL010000050.1 GCA_913046125.1 uncultured Gammaproteobacteria bacterium | reverse complement strand
CTTTTTATTATTAGATTTAAATTTATTATATTTGAAGTTTTTATTATATCTTCTGTTCTTACCATAATATCTTTTAGGTCTCTTATTGAGTTTATCTTCTTCTTTATTTTTACCAAAGATCATTTTTATGATTTTTGTAAAGATACTAGTCTTCTTGTGATTTGTTACTCTTCCATTTACAGAGGGTTTGGGTGGAATAGTTTTTGGCTTAACAGCAGACATTAATGCCACTTCTTTATCTTGGATAATCATTCCATCAGCAGTATCAGAATTATTATTTTTCTTATTATCCTTAGTACTATTCTTTAGTTTCTTTTTGAATTCTGATTGCTCAAGACCTTCATTATCTATTTCGTAGCTAGAGGTATCTAGTTCTGGGTCCGGGACGATCTTAATTGCCACACCGTGTCTTGATTCTATATTTTTAATTGTGTCTTTTTTTTCATTTAGTAAATATGTTGCGAGTCTAACTGGTAAGTATACTGTCTCTTTATCTTTCGAATTAATAGCTTCCTCCTCTATAATCCTTAGTACAGAAATAGCTAGAGATGATAAAGATTTTATCTGACCAGTTCCATCACAAGTTGGGCAATTTTCATAGTTGTTTTGTATTATCGATGATTTTAGCTTTTGCCTAGATAACTCCATTAATCCAAATTTAGATATTCTAGCAAATTGTATTTTTGCCTTATCTTTTTTTGCATATTCTGCGACTTTACGCATTACATTTTTTTGAGAATTAATTGACATCATATCAATAAAATCAATCACAACTAATCCGCCAATATCTCTCAATTTCAACTGTGTAAGTATTTCTACAGCTGCTTCTATGTTTGTGTTTAATGCAGTTTCTTCAATATCGCTTCCTTTAGTAGATCTTGCAGAGTTTACGTCAATGCTAACTAACGCTTCAGTAGAATCAATTACAATATTCCCACCTGACGGTAAATTAATGTTTCTTTTATATACGGTCTGGACTTGCTTCTCAATTTTATGTTTACTAAATATTGGCGTTAAATCCGAATGATGTTCAATTTTAAGATCATGATGTGGTAGAAATAGTTTCTTTGCACCTATAAAATTATCAAAAAATTCTTTATCATCAATATAGACCTCATCCACAGTTTCGTCGCAATAATCTCTGGTGAGCCTTGCCATCATGCTACTCTCTTGATATATGAGAAAAGGAGCGTCTTGTTGAACAGATGTTTCTAAAACGGATTCATAAATTTGTATTAAGTAATCTATATCCCATTTAATTGACTCCTGTGATGATTCTAAACTTGAAGTTCGTAGAATGACACTCATTCCATCAGGCACATTTAAACCATCCATTAATTTTTTTGCTTTGACTCTATCATCTCCCTCAATTCTTCTTGATATGCCGCCAGTCGATGGATTTTTTGGAAGAAGAACAAGATATTTTCCAGCTAGGCTTAAATAAGTAGTTAGAGCAGCACCTTTATTGCCACGCTCTTCTTTGTCTACTTGAACAATTATCTCTTTTCCTGTCTCTAGACAGTCTCGTGACGATTTACTGGAGCCAGTAAACAAATCTGGGGAGATTTCTTTAAAGGGAAGAAAACCATGTCTTTTTCTTCCAAAGTTTATAAAAGCCGCTTCTAGGCTAGGCTCAACTCGAGATATAACCCCTTTGTATATATTCGACTTTATGTTCCTCGAAGGAAAATCTATATCTAATTCTGTTAGCTTGTTGTTCTCTACGACAGCCAGTCTCACCTCTTCCTTTTGAGAGGCATTGAGTAGTATTTTTTTCATTATGAATCCTTTTAATCATATTTATTATTTATATTTTTATTCTAAAATGCGCATATTCTTAAATAATTTCATACTTGCGCTTGCTATTTAGCTAATTTATATGTGTTCTGTAATTTAATAAAATGTTTATGTTAATACATTTGAACTTTATAAAACACTAATATAGCAACGTTTGATGCTATCATCAAATGAATTTGAGTAACATGGGTATCAAAAAATCTAATATCTTTGAAATAACCGAGCAGTTAAGCGGCCAGAGACTGGATAATTTTCTCCTAAAGCAGCTCAAAAAAGTCCCAAAAAGCCTAATTTATAAATTAGTCAGGAGTGGACAAGTAAGAGTGAATAAGGGTAGGAAGCCTGTCTCTTATAGAATAAAAAATGAAGACATCATAAGGATACCCCCATATCTATTAAAAGATGAGAACATATCTCAAGGAATACTGGAGGATCCAAGTGCCTTCATAGAGTATGAAAATGAAGATTTTATTATCATTAATAAACCCAGTGGTATTGCTGTCCATTCTGGAACAAATCAAAAATTTGATTTTCTATCATCTCTAAGGAGAGCTTACAAAAAAAATGAATTATCGTTAGTCCATAGGCTAGATAAGAATACATCAGGGTGTCTCTTAATCTCAAAAAATTATAAATCATCATCATATTTAGGTAAGCAGTTTTCACAAAGAGGAGTTAGAAAAAAATATTATGCATTACTGACAGGGAGCTTACAAAAAGATAATATTGATATTCAATCAGGGATATCTAAGAATACGCATGAAAGAAAAATGACTGTAAATAATACATCAGGTAAATATGCGCATACAAACATAAAGCTCATTAAAAGCTTTACCTCATATAGCTTTGTAAAAATTACTATTGAAACAGGAAGAACTCATCAAATAAGACTCCATACAGAATCTATTGGCCACCCAGTAGCTGGAGATGTTAAATATAATGATAAGAACACCAAGGATATGAATAAAAAAATCAAATTAAAAAGACTTTTTTTACACTCATATTATCTTTCATTTTATTTTGATCAAGAATATGAGTTCATATTAGATTTACCTACGGAATTAAAAGAAGTATTATCTATATTAGAGACATTTGATGAGTGAAGATAATAAAACATTAAACGAGATAGTATCAGTGCTTATATCCGAGAGGAAGAGAGACTATAGAAATAAAATTATTTTCAGAATTTTTGTTTTCGTAGCATTTATATCATTACTTATCGTTGCTCCAATGGCTAAAGATATCAACTTTAGTCAACCACACATTGCTGTCATTGAAGTCAATGGCCTTATTGCATCTGAGAGTCAATCGAGTGCTGAAAATATAATACCTTTACTCAAAAGAGCAAGTGAAAACGTAAACACATCAGTAATAATTATTAAGGTAAATAGTGGAGGAGGGAGCGCAACTCAATCTAAAATAATTCATGATGAAATAATAAAAATCAGAGAAGAAACTGATAAAGATATCATATCCATTATCGAAGACGTTGGGGCATCTGGCGGTTATTATATTGCAATGGCTGCAGATGAAATTTTTGCATCCGAAACAAGTATAGTTGGCTCAATTGGCGTAAGACTGGATAGCTATGATGTTAGGAGTTTTTTTAATAAATTAGGTATAAAATCTAGGACAATCTACTCGGGAGACAATAAGCTTATCCTTGATCCATTTCATGAGCTGACACTTGACCAATACACTCATGTAAAAAAATTAACAGATCAGATACATACCCAATTTATTAGTGATTTAAAAAAGAGTAGATCTGATAAATTATCTGCAAATGAATCTATATATTCTGGTTTATTCTACACAGGCTCAGAGGCTTTATCACTCGGCCTTATTGACGGCCTTTCCTCATTATATGACCTTAAAAGTGATAGGTATGATAATTTACCGGTTCAAAAATATAATCGTGACAATGATATTCTTAATCAAATACTCAAAACATCATTTCATTACCTGTCTCAGTTTAGTTTAAATTAAAAATGTCCAAAGTACATTTTTTTCCTGATCTTTCATATCATGAGGCTAAAAATTTAGAGGAAAAATATAATGCCGATGATGAAGAACTTCTTATCAACAAAGCATCAGATTTTATTTGTGATATCGTTTCAAGATCTAAATTAAAGAATCATAAATATTTATTTATATGTGGACCAGGATCAAATGGCCTTGATGGTATTTACTCTGCTTATAAGTTAGTTAGCCGGGGATACAAAATAGAAATATTCAATACTAAGAAAAATAGTAATATGTCTTTTCTCGAAAAGTTTGATCTAAAAGATAAATTAGTAAATAATTTTTCACCAGATTGCTATGACTATATAGTTGATTGTATTTTTGGATATGGTTTTAATAGAGATCTGGATCATGAACAAGTCAACCTTATAAACAGAGTAAACTCATCCAGCACATATACTTACTCTGTTGATGTACCAAGTGGGTTAAATCCCCTAACTGGCAAGACCTGTCCAGTATGTGTTAAGTGTGACTGTTTAATATCATTATTGTCATATAAAAGAGGTATATTCACAAATAAAGGTAGAGAAACGTGGGATGATTTATATCACTCAAATTTAATGCCTAATCAATTCGCGTCAGAAAATTATCTAATATCAGCAAGTAGTGCTTTTATTGGAAAAAGTTTCTCGAAAGACTTTAAACTTAACTTTCAACCGTCAGAGCATAAAAAGTCTAATGGTATATGCTGCATAATCTCTGGCGAGCAACCATATCATGGGGCTATGCTTCTAGCAGTTTCTGCTTCTATAAAGGTGGGATGTCAATACCTTCATGTTTATACTAATGGAGAGTACGCCCATACACTTCCGATGATCATTCCGGAAGTAATTTCAAAGGAATTTTGTTTTTCAGACTTTAAAGATAATTTTGATAAATTCACTAATATTCTTCTAGGACCCGGGACAGATAAAGTTACATCAAAATATCTAGATTTTATAACCAACAATCTCCATAAAATTAAGTCAATTGTGGTTGATGCTGGAGCGCTTAAATTTTTAGAGAGAAATCACTCTTATACGAATAAATTAATCATAACACCTCATCCAGGTGAAGCAGCAGATTTGTTAAATATAAGTACAGATGAAGTTCAAAACAATAGATACGAATCTACAAAAATGCTTCATGACTTGTTTGACTGTATTGTAATCTTGAAAGGCTCGGGAACAATTATATATGACGGGAAAAAATTCTATACGTGTATGGATGGTAATCATGGGATGGCTGTTGCAGGAATGGGAGATACCTTATCTGGAATACTATTATGTGAATTATCTTTAAATCCTGATATATTTGATGCATGTATTAAGGCTACTACTTTTCATTCGTATTCAGCAGATCATTTATTTAAAAGTAAAAAGATAAAAAATTTTTTACCATCTATGATTCCAGATACATATTCGAAATTGGTAAACATATGAGAAATAGAAACTTCCTTGTTCCTTTTATCAAAAATTATCCATCGATATTTAGAGAACTGAATTTAAATTTTGGTAAAAAAACTATTATCCTTTTGAAAGGTCAATTAGGAAGTGGTAAAACTACTTTTGTAAAAGAACTATTATTCTATAAATATAAATTTAATGACGTTAATAGCCCAACATTTGGAATTATTAACACCTACAATATAAAAGAAAATTTAATATTTCATTATGATTTATATAGAATAAACAATGTGTCAGAGCTTGATGAAATCGGATTCTACGATAATTTAGAGACTGAAGCAGTACATTTTATCGAATGGCCAGAGATTATTCCGCTAAAATTGATTAATGCAAATTTCATTATTTCTTTTGAAATAAACATCAGAAAAATGCACTCCACTTACCGTATCATTGATATTCCAACCGCTGAGTAGAAGTTCGGGTATTCGTTTGAGTTTAATAAGAGCACAGCGACTAGCTCCTTTGGTTCGTCCTGTGAAGAACGGTTTTGCCTATGGGGTTGGCAATATCTTCGGCGCGACAATGAATCCGCGGTTGCTGCGCTTTCCAAATTGCCTGATTGATCCGGTTATTTATATCAATCCTCGCAAGGTCAAACTTATCGCTAGCTTGGACATAAAGCCTAAGAGCGGCTGTGCCTATTTTCTTAAAAAAGATTGGGATAAAACCGTGGAGTCCATCGAAGAAAGGTTTGAGCGTGACGCGAAGTATCGCACAGCCAGAGAAATTCTTGTTCAGAAGATCCCTATCGAGGAAACCTCGGAAATGCAGTCGGTAGAGCGTAGAATAAAAAAGTCTGGAAACTACAGGGGGTATGAGTCGGCGAGTCAATTTATGCAGAGTGTCGCTGATCTCTATAACTCGTTACAGAAAGAAGGCTATCAAAG
>CAJWRL010000049.1 GCA_913046125.1 uncultured Gammaproteobacteria bacterium | reverse complement strand
TGGATGTATTATCAGCTTGGAATAACTTGACTTGGTTCGATGGAGTTTTGTTCTCCATCTGGATCGGCGGTATGTATTATGGTAAATGCTGGATAGACTATAAGTTTAGAAAAGATGGATGAGGCAATGGTGATATTCGTGTTGGCGTGTCTTATGTGTGAGCCAACAGTATCATGGTTCGTGGTAAAAAAATACTTGACAACCACTAAAACATTTGGTATTATAAAGAAATGAATAATATAAATCTAGGTTACGCCTGCATAAATATGGAGTTGTCTAACGCGCCCAAAACTAGTCGCGTTACAACTAATCGTTCAATGATCAAACGAACCTTCAAGGAGAAAGGTTTAGACTATGCTTCCGAGTTAGCTTTGGCTAACTGCAAAGACTTAATCAAGATATTGCAATGGAACGAGGCTCGTGGTATCAAGTTTTTCAGATTATCCGCCAGAAAATCTTTTATCGGGAACGTTTTTTCTTTTGCTAATAGCTTATCTAGTTCGTTTTTCAACTATCTCCATAAAAACTATAGACTCTGGCTTTAATAAAATATCAAGTAGCTATGATCTCCTGGCCTCAAGTTTTGGGTACTCAAAGTTACAGGTACTGACTAAAGTACATTTACCTATACTCCTTCCAACAATTTCCTCTGCTACAATTCTTCTCTTTGTGGATATTGTAAAAGAACTTCCTATGACATTAATTCTAAGACCATTTAATTTTCATACACTACCAGTTCATTTATATGAATTAGCAGAAGCTGAAAATTTATCTT
Source organism: uncultured Gammaproteobacteria bacterium (assembly GCA_913046125.1). Classification (GTDB taxonomy): domain Bacteria; phylum Pseudomonadota; class Gammaproteobacteria; genus CACLCV01. The sequence continues at coordinate 5,529 of CAJWRL010000049.1, read as the reverse complement.
CAATTGGTGTGCCTGGTCTTATTTTAATAATAATTTGTCTAATTCCAGTTATAATACTTTCTAAAGGTATTATAAAGAATGTCAGACACTAAACTTAAATTAGAGAAGGTAAACATTACTCTTGATTCAAAGGTTGTCCTTGATAATGTCAATCTTGAGGTTAGTGACGGAGATATAGTATCACTCATGGGCTCAAGTGCCTCTGGAAAAACATCTCTAATTCGATCGATTGCAGGATTTCATAATATAACCTCGGGCTCTATATATATTGATGAGAAAATTGTTGATGACTCAAAAAAAAGGGAGGATGTCTCAAAACGAAATGTCGGTGTTATATTTCAAGATCTTGCGCTATTTCCTCATCTGACTGTGAGGGAAAATATTTGCTTTGGTCTAAATACATTTCCAAAAAAACAACAGTCTGAGAGAGCAGAAAAACTAGAGGAGATTCTTAATATTGATGATATAAAAGATCGTTATCCAGATCAGATATCTGGTGGTCAACAGCAGAGAGTCGCTATTGCAAGGGCTATTGCGCCCGGTCCTAAATTACTATTACTTGATGAGCCTTTCAGTGCTCTTGATTATGAACTTAAAGAAGGATTGATGAATGATATCAAAAAACTTATAAAGTCTGAGAAAATTACAGCGATACTAATCACTCATAGTGCCGAAGAGGCATTTAAAATGTCAGATAAAATTGCGTTTATAAGTGAAAACACAATAATGCAATATGCAGATCCGTATGACTTGTATCATAAACCTGTATCTAAAGAAATCGCTAATTTTTTTGGTATTTCAAGTTATATAAAAGCAACCGTAATGGACTCAAGTCATCTTAGCTCTGTCCTTGGAAATTTTGTTGCAAGTACTGAAGGCTATAATAAAGGTGATGAGGTGCGCATGCTAGTCCGCCCAGACGACATTATACATGATGATCATGCTATGACATCTGCAAAAGTCATTGAGAAAACATTCCGTGGTTCGGACTTTTTGTATAGATTAGAGTTAAAAGATAAGCAAACTGTATTTTGTTATGCACCCAGTCATCACAATCATAGTTTAAATGAAGTAATCGGGGTAAAGCTTGATCTAGATCACCTGATTGTTTTTGAGGATTAATTTAGCTCTCTTAACTTTCTTCTTAGAATTTTTCCGACATTAGTTTTAGGTAGCTCTTTTATGAAAATAATTCTTTTTGGGACTTTATATTCAGTCAGTCCATTTTTACAAAAAGCAATTATATCAGAGGATGATAGACTCTCATTTTTTGAAACAACAAATGCTTTTATGTACTCTCCTCTATTTTTATCATCAACTCCAATTACCCCAGCCTCGAGAATATCAGGATGGGTAGCTAAATAATCCTCAAGTTCGTTCGGATAAACATTATATCCTGAAGATATTATCATATCCTTTTTTCTATCTACAATCTTGAGGTAACCTTCATCATTCATCGTAGCAATATCTCCCGTCTTAAAAAAACCGTCATCAGTAAAGTATTTATTTTTTTCATTTGAAATTTTCCAATACCCAGACATTACTTGTGGCCCCTGAACACACAGTTCGCCGGCTTGATTACAACCTAATATATTTTCATCATCATCTATTATTTTTATTTTTGTTGATTGAACGGGTAAGCCAATATATCCATTAAAGGGATCGTTAATTCGATTGATGCTGACAACTGGTGATGTCTCAGTCAAACCATATCCTTGGGTTATATTTGTGCCTGTTACATCTTTCCACTTTTGTGCTGTATCTTTGAGTACTGCCATGCCTCCACCAACAGAAAATTTAAAATTTGAGAAGTCTAGATCTCTAAATTTTTTGCTTGTTAGGAGAAGATTAAATAATGTGTTCACAGCAGTAATTACCGTAAACTTTTTTTTCTCTAATACTTTGATAAAAGAGTCCAGATCTCTCGGGTTTGCTATTAGAACATTCTCTGAACCAAACTTAAGAAATGTGAGACAGTTGACTGTGAATGAAAAAATATGGAATAAAGGTAATGCAGTAATAACAATCTCTTTCCCCTGCTTTATATGTGGCTCGATCCAATTTGAGACTTGCTGAACGTTACTTAAAAGATTCTTGTGTGTCAGTATTGCTGCTTTAGATTTTCCAGTTGTCCCACCCGTGTACTGAAGAAGTGCTATATCATTTTCATCAATTAATATGTCTTCGAATGAAAAGTTATTGGATATAATATCTTTAAAAAAGACAATGTTATTTTGTTTTTTTATGCTCACTGACTGCTTTTTGTAGAGCATTACTATTGGAATTACTATTCTCATAAACGGGCTTAAAAGATCGGTTATCTTACAAACAATGATTTTTTTTAACTTTGAGGTAGGTATGCATGGTTGGAGTTCCTGATAAAATTTATCTAAAACAAATATGTATTCTGCTTCAGAGTCAATAAGGATGTCATTGATCTCACGTGATTTGTACATAGGGTTGATATTAACAACCGTAGCTCCACAGTAATAAGAACCAAAAAGTGTTATGGGATATGTCAGTAAATTTGGGAGCATTATTGCAACTTTAGTATCTTTGGTTACACCTAAATATTGAAGGTAAGCGGCTATTCTCTTGGATAGCAAGCTCGTCATTTTATAATCTATTGATGTATTAAGTGAGTAGAATGCTGTATTGGAAGAAAATTTGTTAACAGCAGACTCCAACAAATCAGTAACTGTACTATCATCTATACAGTCAATTTCGCTATTGAGATTATTTGGGTATTGTTCTGTCCATTTATTATTCATAGGCAATATTGTATCACTGAATATATTTCTAAATTATTAAATCTAGGAAAAACAAAGCCTCTTGATAAAGAGGCTTTGGATACGTAGAAGGTGACGAGTGGAAATTACATTCCCATACCGCCCATACCGCCCATGCCGCCCATGCCGCCCATGCCGCCCATATCAGGCATAGATGGAGCTGCATGATCATGTTCATCATCTTTAGCAAGCTCAGTAACCATAGCTTCAGTTGTAATCATTAAACCAGCTATGGACGCGGCGTTTTGAAGTGCAGTTCGGGTTACCTTTGTAGGATCTAATATACCCATCTTGAGCATATCACCAAATTCACCTGTAGATGCATTGTAACCAAAAGAATCCTTTCCATCCTCAACTTTGGCAAGAATAACAGATCCCTCCTCGCCGGCGTTAGTTACTATCTGTTTCAGTGGTTCTTGCATTGCTTGTCTGGCTATTGCAATACCTTGAGTTTGATCAGAATTATCGCCTTTAAGCTTTTCAAGTGCTTGTCTAGCTCTGAGCATGGCTACACCACCCCCAGCAACTACACCCTCTTCCACAGCAGCTCTTGTTGCATGCAATGCATCTTCAACTCGAGCTTTTTTCTCTTTCATCTCCACTTCGGTTGCAGCACCAACTTTTATTACTGCAACACCACCTGCCAATTTAGCAACGCGCTCTTGCATTTTTTCCTTGTCGTAATCAGAGGTAGCCTCTTCAATTTGTGAGCGTATCTGTGCTACCCGGCCTTCGATAGCAGTCTTGTCACCACCGCCATCAATAATAGTCGTATTTTCTTTATTGACTGTTACTTTCTTCGCGGTGCCGAGATCTTTAAGCTCCGCCTTTTCGAGACTTAGACCTACTTCCTCAGATATAACAGTGCCACCAGTCAATATTGCAATGTCTTCTAGCATCGCTTTGCGTCTATCACCAAAACCTGGTGCTTTAACTGCGACAACTTTCACAACACCACGAATACTATTCACAACAAGTGTGGCTAGCGCTTCACCTTCGACGTCTTCTGCTATGATCAAGAGTGGTTTACTTGCTTTTGCAACACCCTCTAATACTGGAAGCATATCTTTTATGTTCGTTATCTTTTTATCAAAAAGTAAGACATACGGATCGTCAAGTTCAGCAGTCATAGTTTGCTGATTGGTTGCAAAATAAGGTGAGAGATACCCTCTATCGAATTGCATCCCCTCGACAACGTCTAGCTCATTATCAAGAGATTGTCCCTCTTCAACTGTAATCACACCCTCTTTGCCTACTTTGTCCATTGCCTCAGCTATAATTGAGCCTATATCTTTGTCTGAGTTTGCAGAAATAGTTCCTACTTGCTCTATCGCATTTTGATCAGTACATGGCTTAGACATTTTTTGTAAAGCATCAACTGAAACTGATACCGCTTGATCAATTCCTCTTTTTAAATCCATTGGGTTCATGCCAGCAGCAACACACTTCAAGCCTTCTCTAAGTATAGATTGAGCAACAACTGTAGCAGTGGTTGTACCATCACCAGCTATATCTGATGTTTGTGATGCAACTTCTTTTACCATTTGAGCGCCCATGTTTTCGAATTTATCTTTTAGTTCGATTTCTTTTGCAACCGATACTCCATCTTTAGTTACAGTGGGTGCTCCAAATGACTTGTCTAGAACAACGTTCCTTCCTTTTGGACCAAGTGTTGTTTTAACTGCATTTGCTAATATATTTACACCGTTGGCTAATTTTTTTCTGGCACTATCACCAAATTTTACTTCTTTTGCTGTCATTTTAAATTTCCTCGAATATTAGTTTGTTATAATTGCAGTGATATCATCTTCTCTCATAACGAGCATTTCTTCACCATCGATAGTTATTTCTGTTCCAGAATATTTTCCGAATAGAATCTGATCACCTTCTTTTACGTCTAAAGGTCTAATATCACCATTTTCCAAAATCTTTCCTTTACCGACTGCGACTACCTCGCCTTTTACGGGCTTCTCAGTTGCGCTATCTGGTATAACAATACCACCGGGAGATGTTTTTTCTTCTTCTTTTCTCTTTACGACTACACGATCGTGCAATGGTCTTATATTCATTGATTTACCTCGCTTTCAAATAATAATAGTTAGCACTCTAACTCCTAGATTGCTAATAATAGTGACTTTATGCATAATTTCAAGAATTTATAACCAAAATCTAGTCATTATCTCTGTAATCACCTTCGATCACATTATTTTTAGAGGCTCTTTTACCGTATTTTTGATTAAAAATGTAAGACAATTTTGGCCTGAAGAATGGGAGTAAGATTACTAATCCAGCTACATCAGTAAGATATCCTGGAATTATAAGGAGAATACCTGCTAATATTGAATAAATATTATCAGTGTATTGTTCATACATATTTTGGATATTACCTATATTAAACAAACTTAGGCCAATGCTTCTTAATTTTTGCTTGATCAAGTAGTAGCCTAGAAAGATAGTTATAAAAATGCTCAGAACCACAGAAAAACTTCCTATCAAAGATCCAATCTCTATAAATACAATTAGTTCAATTATGGGCAAAATAAATAGAATGTATTTTGAATAACTCATAGATATAAGTATATGGTAAAAAAATACATAATTGTTCAAACACATACAAATAAAAAACAGATATATGAAAATATTTCAAAATCGCTAGTAGAAAAAAAAATGGCTGCATGTGTAAATATTTATCCTGCTGTATTGAGCATATATCGCTATAATAGTGAAGTTGTTGAAGATA
>CAJWRL010000048.1 GCA_913046125.1 uncultured Gammaproteobacteria bacterium | reverse complement strand
TCAGCTTTTACTTCTTCAGCTGGTGCTTCTTCAGCTGGCGCTTCTTCAGCTTTTACTTCTTCAGCTGGTGCTTCATCAGCTTTTACTTCTTCAGCTTTTACTTCTTCAGCTGGTGCTTCTTCTGATTCTTTAGCATTTTGTTTTTTTATTCTATTTTTCTCTAGTAACTCACTCTTAATCTTCGATCTCTTCTCAAGGTTATCTGGATCAAGCGAATATTTCTGTAGTAGTCTTACTCTGTCTGACATTTGAGCACCTTGATTCAGCCAATACTCAAGTCTGTCCTGTTTTAGCGTAATTCTTTTTTCATTTTCTAAATTAGGATCGTAGCTGCCTATTCTCTCAATACATTTTCCATCTCTTTTAGACTTTTGATCTACAACAACGATATGATAATAGGGCCTTTTTTTTCCGCCGCCTCTTGATAATCTTACTCTGACCATTTGTGCCTCATTTTTGAATCATGTGATTATAGCACCACATGGTAAAAATCTCATACTTTTTGAGCAAAAATAACAAAAATATAGCCTATTAACAGATAATTTTATATATAATCATCAAAGATGGACCTTTTTAAAACTTGTTTAGTTAAAACAACAGTATTAAACCAATAAAGTAATTATGCTGTATCTACCGCATGTAATTGGAATAATTTATCTCGCCATGTCTGTATGCCTGTTCAACTTATACATGGGCAGAGACTGCAAGATTCCGTTAAGTATTTCTTATTTAAGAATGATTGGATTATTTTTATTAGGACTTTTCGTTTTTAAGGTTGCGTATCCATTTAATGTTTTTAGCTTCGTAAGCTCACTTTTTATTATATTATTCATAATAAATCTTTTCTTTATATTGCTCAATTTTTATCGGCCTGTTGATTACATCGGTCTGATACTTAATCCAGTAATATTTCTCGCTCTACTAACATACATTTTAGTTGACTTACCTCAGGAAGGATCAATTGTTGAGAAAAATTTATACATACACATAATATTCTCACTGTCCTCATATGGATTCCTTTTCCTTGCAGGTATCCAGGCTTTGATTCTTAAATATCAAATTAAGAGTATTAAAAATATTCATCATTCGACACTTCTGAATTCATTCCCCTCTATTGAGGAAATGGGTAGAATCATGCACAGGTTAATTCTATCCGGATTTGTTCTACTTACACTCTCCCTACTGTCTGGAATACCATACATGACTAGTGCCATTGGAAGTGATAACAGCCAAAAGATAATATTTTCTATAATTGCGTGGATTGCTTATTTATACCTACTGTTCAAAAAATCAAATTATGGAATTAATGATACAGCTGCGGCAAACATGACCGTTGGTGGCTTAGTGTTTCTAATACTTGCATATCTTGGAACAAAACTCTTTATTGGATAATCTGAAATTATGAGCTCATTAACTCTTGAAAGTCTTTTTTTTATTCTGATATTTCTGTTATTCATGTCAGCATTTTTTTCTGGATCAGAAACAGCATTAATGAGTGTTAATAAGTATAAACTGAAACACCGTGTTAAAAATAATGAGGCTTCAGCATTAAGAGTAGAATACTTGTTGAATAATACAGACAAGACACTGGGCTTAATATTACTATTAAATAACTTTGTTAATATTTTAGCTTCAGCGATTACGACTCTCATTGCTATTGAAATCTATGGTGATAAAGGCGTTGCTATTGGAGCTGGAGTTTTAACTTTTTTAATATTAGTTTTTTCTGAGGTTACACCAAAAACATTTGCGTCGCATTATGCTGATGCGATCGCTTACAAAATTTCTTTTTTATTTTACTATGCTCTTATACTTTTTACGCCAATTGTGGTATTCATCAATTTTTTTTCGAAATCTATACTAAAAATATTTCGAGTAAACAAAAAATCAGTAGGATCTGATAACCTCTCCAATGAAGAAATAAAAACTATCATTCAAGAATCCTCGAGCAAAATAACAGAAAACTATGAGGAGATGGTACTCAACTTACTGGACTTACAGCAAGTTACTGTAGAGCATGCTATGATTCCAAAAAATGATGTTGAGGGGATTGACATAAATGATTCTGAAGAAAATATTAACAAAAGATTAATAGACATAAACCATACGAGAATGCCGATTTATACAAAGTCTTTAAACAACATAAAGGGTTTCTTGAATAAGAAACATATCCCGTCTATGGTACAAAATAATAATGTAATTAAAATTGAAAAATTGCTCGAATACTCCACAGAGCCATATTTCATCCCCGAAGATACATCCTTGCTTAGCCAACTTATAATTTTTAAAAAAGAAAAAAAGAGAATTGGATGCGTAGTAAATGAGTATGGTGATATTAAAGGCATTCTTACGCTTGATGATATACTAGAGGAAATTGTAGGAGAGTATAGTGTATCTGACCAAAAAGATATTCTTATGAAGAATATATCTCAAAATAAAATAGAAGTTCATGGATCTATACAGCTCAGAGATATAAACAAAAGGTTGGGTATTAACTTATCAGACTCAGCAGTTACGACAATTAATGGTTATATTCTTGAAGCTTTGCAAGAGATTCCTCAAGCAGGTATGACTTTTAAGGAGGATAATATTATTATAGAAGTTGAAAAGGTACATAACAATTACGTAGAGAAAGCAACAATAACTAATAATGGCTAAGAAAAACACAAATTTAAGTAATTTTGAGAGCGATTTGAAAAAACTTCAAGATATATTAGAGGACATTGAATCAGATAAATTATCCCTAGAAGAATCAATTGAAAAATATAAAGAGGGTGTGGAGCTGTCCAAAAAATGTCAAAAAGCGCTAAATGATGCTAAACAAATAATCAAAGTCCTCGATGATGAAAAATAATAATTATCCTGTATTGGATGAAATCAATACTCCATCAGATCTTAAAGAACTTGGTAACCATCAATTAAAGTTACTTGCTAATGATATAAGAGCATACATACTAGAGGTTATCTCTCGAACAGGTGGGCATCTTGCTGCAGGCTTGGGAACTGTAGAGTTGTCCATATCGCTTCATTATGTGTTCAATACTCCGATTGATAAAATCATTTGGGATGTAGGACATCAATGCTATCCACATAAAATACTAACTGGAAGAAAAGATAAGATGTCAACAATAAGAAAATATAAAGGTATTAGTGGTTTCCTCAAAATAGATGAGAGTGAATACGATGTTTTTGGAGCTGGTCACTCTAGTACATCTATAAGTGCAGCATTGGGTATGGCTATAGCTAGAGATGCTAATGAGGAGGATCATAAGATCATTGCAGTTATCGGCGATGGCGGAATTACTGCTGGCATGTCATATGAGGCTTTATGTCATGCTGGGTATCTGAAAAAAGATATGCTTGTAATTCTTAATGATAATGAGATGTCAATATCACCAAACGTTGGAGCAATGAATAAATATCTTACAAAAATTCTCTCTGGTAAGACTCTATCAACTATTAAACAAAAAGGTGGTGAACTTCTTAGTGATAAATCTCCAATAAAAAGAATTATTAAAAAAATAAAAGATAACGCACAAAATATTTTATCTCCTGGTCATTTATTTGAAGAAATTGGATTTAGTTATTATGGACCTATAGATGGACACGACATTTCATCATTGAATAAGGTTTTGAACAACCTGAAAAACAAAAGCGGTCCTATTTTGCTACATGTGATTACAAAGAAAGGTAAAGGCTACAAAATAGCTGAGCAGGATCCGATTAAGTATCATGGAGTAACGCCTTTTGATGTAAAAACAGGTGTCAGTGAAAAGATAAAAAAACCAAAGATGCTCACATATACAAATATTTTCAGTAAATGGATAAATTATGCGGCCATAAATAATTCTAATTTCGTAGCAATAACTCCAGCGATGAGGGAAGGCTCAGGACTTGTAGAGTTTGAGGAGAAATTTCCCTCTAGGTTCTTTGATGTAGGGATTGCTGAACAGCACTCTGTAACTTTAGCAGCGGGTATTGCATTAGGTGGGCTAAAAGCTATCGTTGCAATATACTCGACTTTTCTACAGAGAGCGTTTGACCAGTTGGTACATGATGTAAATCTTCAAAATTTGGATGTAATGTTTGCCATAGACAGAGCTGGCCTAGTTGGTGCCGATGGAGAAACGCATCATGGAATTTATGATATTTCGTTTATGCGCATACTGCCTAATATTATTCTTATGACCCCTTCAAATGAGAGAGAATTACTATTAATGCTGAATACAGGACTTAGTCATAAAGGTCCATCAGCTATAAGATATCCCAGAGGTAACACTGGATGTCATGATATAGTTATGACAGAAGAAAAAGTATCTATAGGCAAATCAAAACTGATTCAAAAAGGCCAGAAACTTGCTATTCTAGTATTCGGACAGTTATTGAGTGAAGTAATTGATATTTCTATAAAGTTATCCCTAACGCTTGTTGATATGAGATTTGCAAAGCCTATTGATAAAGAGAGATTAGATGAGTTATCAAATACCCATCAACATATAATCACCATTGAGGATAATGTTGTTACAGGAGGAGCTGGATCATCTATAAATGAATATCTTGTAGAAAAAGGGTATGAGATTACAGTTACAAACTTTGGAATACCTGATCAAATCATATCACATGGAAGTCAAAACGAATTATATGCTGAGATTGGTTTGGATAAAAAATCATTAGAATACAGAATTAATGAGATATACGATCACATCTCAAATAATAAAAAAATTGTGAAATAATGTTTAAACTTGTTGTTAAGAAAGAATTCTCATCAGCTCATATCTTGCATGGTCATCCAGGTGATTGCAAGAGAATGCATGGCCATAATTGGATTGTAGAAGCAAAAGTAGAAGGGGATAATATCAATAAGATTGGTATGGTAATTGATTTTAAAGATATTAAAAAAAATCTAGCAGACATAGTGTCTAAACTAGACCATAGGTTTCTTAATGAAATTGAGCCATTCACTGAGGATAACCCTACTGCAGAAAATATTTCAAAATATATTTATAAAGAGCTATCAAAAAATATTAATACTGATAACATTAAAGTCAGTGAAATTAAACTTTGGGAAACAAACAATTCTGCAGTGATTTACACGGAATGAACAACAGGGGGTAGAATGTCAACATCAAAGTCAAAATTAGAAATTAGTAACCTTCCAGATACACAAGGTCAGGCTGATACCAGGAACATGCCTATAAACAAGGTGGGTATAAAAGATATTGTCCACCCTATGATTATCAAACAAAGATCGGGTAAAGAGCAATCTACAATTGCTAATTTTAACATGTATGTAAATTTACCTCATGATTTTAAGGGTACTCATATGTCAAGATTTGTACATATTCTAAATAAACATGAAGAGCAAATTACTGTGGACTCGTTCAAGAAAATGATTGACGAGATGCTTATACTTCTCGAAGCAGAATCAGGACATATAGAAATGAAATTTCCATATTTTATTAATAAAACTGCACCGGTTTCGAAAGTAAAAAGCTTACTTGATTACTCTGTGTCTCTGATAGGTGAAATCGAGGATGGTACATCAAAATTAAAAGTTAAAGTCCTTGTACCTGTAACAAGTCTTTGCCCATGCTCAAAGAAAATTTCAGATTACGGTGCTCACAATCAAAGGTCTCATGTAACAATTACAGTCACGATCAATGACTTTATTTGGATTGAAGAGATTATTGATATAGTGGAAAAAGAAGCATCATCTGAACTCTACGGTTTACTCAAAAGACCCGATGAGAAATTCGTTACTGAGCGAGCTTATGATAACCCTAAATTCGTTGAAGACATGGTTAGAGACATAGCAGTACACTTCAATAATGATGATAGGGTGACTGAGTATGTAGTTGAATCTGAAAATTTTGAATCTATACATAACCACTCAGCTTATGCTCAGATTCACAAAGTAAAAGATTAATAGCTAACGAAGATTTGCGTACAGGCCTCTGATAAGTTCTTCTGTTGGCGATGTCTGAACTTGAGCGTAGGATTCATTCTCAATAGTGACAAGAGTATGTTGTCCATTTTCTCCGCTTAGAGAAACTCTCACGATAAATGTGTCAGGTTCATTGCTATCGCCAAAAAGTTTACTAAAGAATCCGGGGCTCTCTTTTACAGTCTTATTGCTTAAAATAACCTCTCTTTTTTCAAGATACTCACTTTCAGTGATTATTGATCTATCACGTAGAGATGTAAGCTTACTTAGCGCCTCGGATACTTCCGCACTATAACTTATTGATTCGCTCAATGAGACTAATATCAATCCATCAGAGGGCTTTTCAGAAAGTATATTTATACCTAGTTTATCTAGACTAGATATGATTCTTGGATAAACTCTTTCATATATATCTGGAATGAATAATGTTTGAAATCCTCTCTCGTCACTTGATAACAATACCCTATCAGTTGCCCTATTGATATTTGCTACAACATACCCTGCTTCTCTTGCTTCATCGCCTCCGAGGTATATAAACATTCTGCTTATCATCTCATTCTCAAATTCAATGTCTCTTGGTCTATTTTGCCACCTGAATTCGGTATCTCCATCAGACATGAATTCTTTACCATAATGAGTTACGACTATATCGTAGCCACTCTCCTTTTTTATTAGTCTAGTGCTGTAACTATCCCTTGTCTCAGGCGAAAC
>CAJWRL010000047.1 GCA_913046125.1 uncultured Gammaproteobacteria bacterium | reverse complement strand
TAAAAAAAAATAAAATGATTTAAATTATAGCTTTACAGTATATAATTTGTCAATATGTTATTTTTTTATATTTTTTTATTTTATAATTCTAAAAAAATGATTTTTTATACAAATTAAAATATGCCTTTTTTTTGAATTTATACTATACAGTTAGTGAAGATGGAGAAATACTATATATAATGTAATGATAGGAATATGTTTTTTTATCTACGTTTACTGATAACCTGATCTGGAATCATATTTTTTGGTGGATAATATCATGGTAATATTCTTGAAAACAGGCCCTGAAACAGTAGAGCCATAGATACTTCCTTCAGGTGAATCAACTACCACTAAGATACAGTATTTCGAACTATTTACAGGGAAAAAGCCGGCAAAACTGGCAATGTATTTGCCCTTTTCATAGCCTAGACCGTTTTCTTTAGCGCGTTGTGCTGTTCCTGTTTTGCCGGCAATTGAAAAGCCAGGAATCTTATTAGTCTTGTTTCAAAATGGTTTTGTGAGTCATCGTATGATACGACAATATGGTAATACGGCCCTTAGTTGTTCTTGTGCTGCATCGGTTATATTACAGCTTTCTAAATTCAAAGTCTCGAGTTTGGGGCAATGATGCGCTATATCTGCGAGTGCAGCATCGGTTATATCTGTTTCTTCTATACTCAAAAAAGTGAGGTTTGGGCAGTTTTTTAATATATACTTTAGTCCTGAATCAGTTATAAGTGTACAGTTTAAATTCAAAGACTTGAGTTTCCCCCATTTTTTTTCAATTCCTTGTAGTGTTTCGCCTTCTATATCTGTACCTAATATACTTAAAGAAGTGAGATCGGGTAAGTTATTGGCTATAATTGGTAGTGCATCATCGTTTATGTCTGAATCTCCTATAATTAAAGAAGCGAGAAGTGGGTAAGCTTTTGCTAACGCTGTTACTCCGACATTGGTTATCTGTGTCGAATCTAAATTCAAATCGGTTATCTCCCTACAGTTTTTGACAATAGCTTCTATGCTTTCATCGTTTATTTCTTTACAAATCCCACCTACCATATATCTAATATGTAGTTTAGCCATCTCATTATTACTCATGTCATGACATTTGTAGTTGTTAACTTTAAGTTTCTTGATAATATCTCTTTTTTCATCAATGCCTTTAGTAGTTTTAATACCAACAAAAACTTGAGCATCTTTGCTGTCTGAATAGCGATAATTAAACTCTGTGATAGCTCTCTTGCCAATTATTGAACAGAATTTCTTAAAACTACCTGGCTTTTCGTCTATAGTAACACCTAAAATAATTTCTGAACTCTCACCTATATCAGCTCGCTCTGATACATGTCTTAATCGATCAAAATTCATATTAGCGCCACATAGAATTGTGGCAATATTTTTATTCTTGATTTTATTAGACAAGATATATTTTCTTGCTCCTGCTAGGGATAATGCTCCTGCGGGTTCTGCTATGACTCTAGTCTCATCATATAGCTCTTTGATGGCTGAACAAATCTCATCTGTGGTGACTGTGATAGATGAGTCTACGATATTTTTAGTCAACTTAAATGTTTTTGAACCTATTTTTTTCACTGCTACGCCGTCAGCAAAAATACCAACGTGTTTCAACGAAGTAGGTTTTCCATTTTTGTAGGCTAAATTGAAACAAGCTGAATCTTCAGCCTCAACAGCTATTACCTTTATTTTTGGGTTGATAGTCTTAAGGTAGACACTCATGCCTGCGAGTAAGCCGCCGCCTCCAACAGGTATGAATACATAGTCAGGGTGCTCTTCAAGCTGATTGATTAGCTCTATGGCTATAGTTCCCTGACCAGCAATCACCTCTAAGTCATCATATGGGTGCACAAAATTATAATTATTCTCTTTGGCATATTTAATAGCGAAATTATATGCCTCATCATATGTATCTCCAGACAATATGACTTTTGACCCGAGTTTTTTGACAGCATTAACTTTAATTGTTGGAGTAGTTAGTGGCATCACTATTGAAGATTGTAGCCTGAGTTTTTGACAAGTCATGGCGACGCCCTGTGCATGATTGCCAGCTGAGGCAGCTACAATGTGTTTTATATTTTTAAGTTTAGAGATCTTATTATAGGCACCTCTTAACTTAAAGGAGAATACAGGCTGTAAGTCCTCTCTTTTAATGAATAAATGATTGCCTAATTTAGAGGATAATTTTGGTGCAAATTGTGTAGGTGATACTATCGCTATATCGTATACAGAATCTGCTGCCAATATTTTTTTATAACAATTTTTTATGAAGTTATCTCTCATGGCTCTATGTCTTATAGTGTATACTATAAAAATTATTTTTTTTCAAAATGGACCAAAATACTAAAAAACAAAGAGTAGCTGAGGCTGTATTAGATTATATCGATAATGGTGAGTCTCTTGGGATTGGATCTGGATCGACGGTCAACATTCTCATAGAGAATCTATCGAAAGTAAAAAATAAAATTCGTAACGTGGTCTCTAGCTCTGTAAAATCTACAGAACTTCTTGAAGCAAATGGGTTTGAGGTTTCTGAGTTGCGTGATGTTGGTAGACTTACAAAATATATTGATGGCGCTGATGAAGTCAACAAAGATCTTCAAATGATAAAAGGTGGTGGTGGAGCTTTAACTAGAGAGAAAATCTTAGCGCACAATTCAAATCAATTCATTTGTATAGTTGATGATTCTAAAAAAGTCGACATGCTCGGTAAGTTTCCCCTTCCGATAGAAGTCATTCCGCTTTCTAGAAGTTCAGTATCTCTTGAACTTATAAAACATGGCGGCAGACCTGTTCTTAGAGAAAATTTTTCAACAGATAATGGTAATCTGATCCTAGATATTCATAATCTAGAGATTATGGAGCCTATTAAATTAGAGAAAACCATTAACAACATACCTGGGGTGGTCACTAATGGCATATTCGCATTAGATCATGCTAATGTACTTTTGTGTGCTAGTGATAGTGGAATAGATAAAACAGATCTTAACGCTTAGAGAACTGTGTAGCTTTACGAGCTTTTCTTAAACCTACCTTTTTGCGCTCAACTTTTCTATCATCTCTTGTGACGAAACCTTCTCTCTTTAGAGTCGGTAATAAATCATTCTGATATTTGACGAGAGCTCTCGTTAGCCCATGAACAATAGCTCCAACTTGGCCACTTTTACCGCCACCAACAACAGAAATATTAAGATTTACCTTATCTTGCATTTGGGTTTTGGTTAATGGTGCTAACAAATATGCAGACAACGTGGCTGATTTTGTAAAGTCATCAACGTCTTGTGAATTTATTTTAATTTCACCTGTCCCACTATATAGATATACCCTAGCACTTGATGTCTTTCTTCTGCCTGTCCCGTAAGTTTTATGCATTTTTGATTATACCTCTAGTGTAACTGGTTTCTGAGCGCCGTGGCTATGCTTTTCATTTTCGTAGATTTTAAGTTTTTTGATCATCGATCTACCAAGTGGATTTTTTGGTAACATTCCTTTTACTGCATTCATGATCACGAAGTCAGGCTTTTTAGCAAGCATTTTATTAAGAGGTGTTGATTTCATATTACCAATGTACCCGGTATGCTTATGATAGATTTTATCGGACATTTTGTTTCCAGTAACTTTGATTTTTTTTGCGTTAATGACGATGATGTAGTCTCCCTCATCAGTATGAGGTTGATATTGAGGCTTATGCTTTCCTTTAAGCATAAGCGCAACTTTGGACGCCAGACGACCCAAAACAACGTCTGTAGCGTCTATTACATACCATTTTTTGTTGCTATCATTTATACTCACGGATAGAGATTTTACTCATATAAGTTGGTGTATACAAGTAATTATTTAATATTAGGCCAATTGGGGACCTCATAATGCTAAATATGGACAATTTTTTAAAAGAGATAGATTATGCACTTGAAGTGCTTGAAAACCACTCTAACTCATCTTCTAAAGATGAAAAGCTCAGTGCTGATGAGAAGAAGCAGTCTCAAAGAGTAATGAGAGTCAATCATATGGGAGAGGTTTGTGCTCAGGCACTATATAGAGGGCAGGCATTCACTACTGATGAGACTTCAACCAAAGAACTTATCTTGAAGATGTGTAGTGAGGAAAGAGACCATCTGGGAATGTGCGGCGATAGAATAGGTGAGCTGTCAGGAAGAACGAGTTATTTCAACGTCCTATGGTATGCATCATCGTTCATGCTAGGTGCATATGTTGGAAGATTAACAAAAGAAAAATCACTAGGCTTTATATTTGAAACTGAAGAGCAGGTTGAGAAGCATCTAGACCAATACACAGACAAACTGCCTAAAAATGATAAAAAGAGTAGAGATATCCTGCTTGAGATAAAAAAAGATGAGACTAAACATAAAGAAACTGCTAGAGAGTTAGGATCGACTAAGCTTAGCGATCAAACTAGGAATTTTATGTCTCTTTCATCAAGAGTAATGAAAAAGGTCAGTTTTTATTTTTAAATTAAATGCTTATGAAGTGAGTCTGACATTAACTCCGATTGTAATTTGTTTTTGTGCTTAATCAGTTTGATGTTTATAAAAGTGTTTGTTCTTTTATCATCTACTATGTCATAAGTGTGAACTTTCTCTTTTAAGTAATCGTCCAAAATATTATTACCATCGTCTTCATATGATTCTAAATCTAACCCTCTATGGAAAAAATCAAGTGTGATTGCATCAAAATTGTCGAACTTATCATTTTTTGAGATATCACCCAAAGCAAAATAAACACTTTTACGACTACATGATGAGATGTGTAACTCTAACCTCAAAATAATCATATCATTCAAAGAATTCTCAAAATATGAATGAAAACTGATATGGCTTTCACTGAGATGAGCGACTCCTGATGATCCAAAGATAGGTTCATTTGATTCTATAACTGAAGCTAAGCTTACTCCGGATGGTTCAAATGAGTGACTAGAGGTATGTATGATTTTTGTCTCTAGTGTTTTCGAGATATCTTGCATCATATTCATCATAAATGATGCGCTAAAATCATTTTCAATTTTTTTATTAGTCAACATCTTATCTTTTTCACTACATGTATAGCCATAATATGCGTTGATAACAAGTGATTGACTAGTATTAGATATGTCAGGAATCATTGCTTAGAGTGGGATGCCATAAAATTTGTAAAATATTTCCATCAGGATCCTCAACATAAAAGCTTACAGATTTGTCTCTATGCGTCTTTTTATCTTTATGGATTTTGACATTATTATCTGTCATATGCTTCAAATATACATCTATATCATCTTTATTTTTAATGAAGATTCCAAAATGATCTAACCTTGAGTCATTTTTTATATCTGATACGTTTTGATCATAATGAAGAGCCAGGTTGTCTATACCATTTGTTAAATATACATTTTGATCATCTGGCTTCCAGTCAACTTTCATACCTAACACTTGAGTGTAGAATACAAGACACTCCTCAAAGTTTTTCACTTTTAAGGCCAAGTGTCTTATGCCTAAGCTATCAAGCATTGATGAATTCTCCTATCTCTTTAGAAGCGTTGGTCGATTTTATCAAATGTTCGCCAATAAGAAATGTAAAAATACCAGACTTATTCAACTTAGATATATCCTCTGGTGTATGAATACCGCTTTCACTAACTATAACTGTCTCCTCATCAGCAATGCAACTAGAAAGATGTACACTAGTGTTAATATCTACCTCAAACGTCTTCAAATTTCTATTATTGATGCCCAATAACTTTATCCCCAAAGATTTAACAAAGTTTAATTCGTTAATATCATGCACCTCGGCTAAGACATCTAAATTTAAAGATGTTGCCAAAGAATATAATTCTTCAAATAGTTTGTGTGATAAGGCAGAGACGATAAGAAGAATGCAATCTGCTCCTATCATTTTACTCTGGTATACTTGTAATGGGTCAATAATGAAATCTTTTCTCAATACAGGTAAATTAACCGATTTTTTCGCGACGAGTAGATCATCAATTGATCCATTGAAATAATCTTTTTCTGTCAAAACTGATAGGCAGCTAGCACCTCCAGCTTCGTATTGTATGGCTTTTTCAGATACATTCAGGCTACTATCGAGTATACCCTTACTAGGAGATCTTTTTTTAATTTCAGCTATGATTGAATTTTTTTTATTGCCTTGACGTAATAAAAGAGTTTCATAAAATGGCTTTTTAGGGGCGCTGACGTCAATCTTTGAGATATCAAATGAAGACTTTAATTGAGATACCTCTTTGAGTTTATTTTTGATGATTTCATCTAACATAATAGTTATACCTGATTTGTGAAATCTATGTATTGATTGAATTTATCTCTGACTTTGTATTCAGACAGGGATTCTCTGCACTGCGATATAGAATCATTCAGTTCTATGTCTTTATATAACATAACAGATAGTGCAGCATTCAAGACACAAATTTCTTTTGCGTCCGATTCTTCATTATTTATAACACTAAATATAAAATCAAGACTGCTCTTCTCACTGCTTGTTTTTATACTATCAAAATCTTTTCCTGTTATACCATAGTCTTTAGGATTAATTGTGTACTGAGTTTTAATACTATCTTTTATCTCAATGATGTCTGTTTCAGCATAAATACTGGCCTCGTCCATTCCATCCCTTGAGTTTAGTATAATCGCCTTGGATGTTCCTAATTCCATGAGTGAGTCTGCCACAAGGTGCATTGCGCTTTTATCAAATACCCCGATAAGTTGAATCTGTGCATTCGCGGGATTCGTAATAGGTCCGAGCATGTTAAATATGGTCTTATTGGGTGCAATCTCTTTTCTAGATGCTGCAACATTTTTCATAGCTTTATGGTGTAATGGTGCAAACATAAACCCAAA
>CAJWRL010000046.1 GCA_913046125.1 uncultured Gammaproteobacteria bacterium | reverse complement strand
AATACGAAAATTTGTATGGAATTTGAAATGATAACAAGAAAAGAATTTAGTGAACAAGTCGAAAAATTGGTTGCCAGAGGAAAAGGTAATACAGACATAATGTCAGCAATAATAAAAGTATGTGAACTTAATAAGGTTGAACCCGAGAGTGCAAAGAGATTAATCTCTGCACCACTCAAGGAAAAGTTGCAAGCTGAAGCAGAACAACTCAACATGATTAATAGACATACACGAAGTCAATCAACTTTGATTGGTTTCTTTACGGAGAAAAAATAATGGAAAAAGGTGATATCGTAACGGTAGTTACAATTAGTGGAGAGTATGTTGGTGTACTCGAATCATTCGAAGATGCAACTGTGGTTCTTAATAAACCACGAATGGTTGTTCAAACAGAAAAGGGTATGGGATTTGCACATGGTGTTGCAGTTACAGGAGAAGAGAATCCTGAGAGTGTTACATTTTT
This sequence comes from uncultured Gammaproteobacteria bacterium, assembly GCA_913046125.1. Lineage (GTDB taxonomy): Bacteria > Pseudomonadota > Gammaproteobacteria > CACLCV01. The sequence goes on along the minus strand of CAJWRL010000046.1, from coordinate 6,573 downwards.
AAATGTTGTGTATGTTATCCCAACTAACGAAGGGGTAAAGAAAGCTCATACTGAAGCAACTACTGGTATACAGTTAGTTAAGTAATGACAAGTCGTGAAGGATATGATGCATACACACTTTATCTTGGTATAAAGCTACACTTCTATTCTAAGGACTATAACTTTGTCAGATACAACGGTAAGGTTAAAGCAGATATAAACTCTTTCCTCAAACGAAAAGATAAGTATCATTTTGGTAAACTCTATAAGAAGTATAAACAAGACCTACAAGATTTCTACATTGCAAATCTATCTGTGTATGATCTATGGGCTGGTGAACTTCTAGAGAATGAGTGTGACAAACGCTACAGGGAGTGGAAGAAGAGACACCAAAAACTAACTTATATGTTTGAGACAGAAGTATCGGATCAAATAAGAAAGTATAAGATCGATACTTTACTTAAGGTAAACAAAGGACAACACCCTAGACTATTAAAAGCATATCTAGGAAGTGAGATAAGTTTAGAGACACTTTGTATCATGGACGAGATAATCGGATTCACAAAAGACTGGGAGAGACTAATACAAGAGAAGGTTGTATATCCTGATGTACATAACAAGATAAACAAATACAAAGTAAAAAGTCTATTGAAAATTATCAAAAAGAGAAAGATCAACTTTCTGATAAAATCACTCAGATAAATCAAGATATCAAAGAATCATCTTTCTCATTGCAGAACTGGCAGTCCAATTATAATAAATTTTTATCTGATAAGATTGAATTAGAAAAAGAGATAGAGTTAGAAAAGTCTAAAATTGAATCATATTTAGAAAATATCGCTAGTCTCGAAAAAAGACTTGATAAACAAACGGAATCCTCATCAAAAACAGATGAAAGTAACGATGGGACAGAGTTATTAGACATTTCTGAGTCATATCAAAAGGAGCTCATAAATTTAAAGGTTGATTATGAGAGAAACTCTAATAAATTTCCGGATGATATAAGGAAATCATTTCTAAATAGCCTAAATAACTTGCTAGACAAATTTAAAGATATCATGATCAAAATTAAGGAAAATAATAAATCTCTAACACAACAGATACAAGATATTGAAAAAAATATCAAAACCTATCAAGCCAAGATTGCTCATAGTGAAGATATGTTGGCAAAATATAACACTAATCTCAAAAGCTTTGAATCTCATAAAAATAAACTTGAAAAACAAAAAATTGACCTTAAACAAACTTATGACAAATTAAATTGGAAATACAATGAGATGTCAGAGAAATTAAATTCTATTAATGTGTCAGTTACTACTCTAGACACTCAAATATCTTCATCTGTCGAAAATATTAATAGGCTAAAGGCAAACATAGTTGTACTAACCTCTAAGAAACAAGAGCTTCTGGCTAATTCCAGCGGCACAATCAAACTTGATGGAAAAGAAAAACTAAATAGTTTCATCAATCAAAAAAAACAGAAAGATCAAAAACTCACTTTAGTGCAGGATAAAATAACTTCTTTAGATAATAAAATTAGAGATAATGAAGAGAATTTAGCAAAACTGTCTTTAAAGCAAAATAATCTAAGTGCTGATATTAATGCTGTCAATATAGAAATAACAGAAATCAAAACAAATAAGTCCTCTTTACTCGAAAATACAGAATTTGAGAAAACTCTTATAATGCAGGCTATTAAAGGTAATGATACAGCCTCTCTTGAAAGTGATGAACTTGAACTAGAAAAGATTAAGTCAAAAATTTTAAAACTAGGCGCTATCAACCTAGCAGCGATTGACGAATTAAAAGAACATGAAGAGCGTAAAATATATCTTGATAAGCAGTATGAAGATCTAACTAAATCTGTAAATACTTTAGAATCCGCAATTAAAAAGATTGATATCGAAACAAAAAGTAAGTTTAAAGAAACATTTGACTCTATCAATACTAATTTATCATATTTCTTTCCGAAGATATTCGGTGGTGGTAAGGCTTATTTAGAGTTAACGGATAATGATTTATTAAACACGGGTGTAAATATAATGGCTAAGCCACCAGGAAAATTAGTCAAAAATATTAATCTTTTATCTGGGGGTGAAAAGGCAGGGACAGGTATTGCTTTTGTCTTTTCAATATTTCGAATTAACCCTGCGCCATTTTGCCTTCTTGATGAGGTAGATGCTCCATTAGACGAGGCCAATAATGAGCGCTTTTGTAATGTCGTAAAAGAAATGTCTGAGACAGTACAATTTATTTTCATAACTCATAACAAATCAACAATGAAAATTGCTGATGTATTATCAGGTGTGACAATGAGAGAGGCGGGGGTTTCTAAACTAGTATCAGTGAATGTTGAGAGTGCTCTTGAGATGGCATCAAATTAAATGCACTTCTTATAACTTTTAGATGATAAAAGATAAAAATATTAAAGATCGCTATATCAAGTTGATAGAGATAATCAATAAACATAATCTTTTGTATCATACGTATGATTCTCCGAAAATTACTGATGATCAATTTGATGACTTGTATAATGAACTCAAAGAAATAGAAAAAAATTTTCCATCCATGATTTTGAATATATCACCCTCTCAGAGAGTGGGTTCCGAGCTATTAGAAAGTTTTGAAAAAAGAGAACATGAGAGACCAATGCTCTCTCTATCAAATGCAGCTACACAAGAGGATTTTATTGATTTTTATAATAAACTTAAAGAAAATCAAAGTAATAGTTCTGTAGACCTATTTGCAGAGCCCAAGTTTGATGGTCTCGCTGTAAATATTGCATATGAAAATGGAGTCTATTTGAATGCCACCACACGCGGCGATGGATATATAGGCGAAGATGTTACAAATAATGTTAAAACTGTAAAATCCCTTCCAATATCAATTGATGATACTTCTTTACCCAGGAAGTTTTCTATCAGAGGAGAAATATTTATAGATAAAAATGATTTCAATATGATAAACGAAGAACTTAGAAAAAATGGACAAAAACAATACTCAAATCCTCGTAATCTAGCTTCAGGGAGTATAAGGCAGCTTGACCCATCTGTTGCTAATTCGAGGCGATTAAGGCTTTTCATACATGGGGTTTCAGATCCAGAAATATTTAAAAATTATAGATGTCACAGCGAGTTATTTTCTTTTTTTAATGAACTAGGATTCCCAGTAAATAAATATTCTCGAGTTCTAAAGAATATAGATGATTGTTTTTCTTATTTTGATGAAATGAATAATCTTCGAAATAATATACCCTATGAGATTGATGGATTAGTCTATCGCGTAAATGACTTTCAGTACTATAAATCCCTTGGTTTTACGTCTAAGTCTCCCAAATGGGCAATTGCATATAAATTTAAATCACAAGAATCACTATCACAAATTAAGGATGTCACATTTCAAGTTGGAAGAACAGGCACAATCACACCTGTCGCAGAACTCAGTCCTGTCAATATTGGCGGTGTTAGAGTAGCGAGGGCAACTTTGCATAATTTTTCCGAAATTAATACTAAAGATATACGTATCAATGACTATGTGTATGTTAAAAGAGCAGGTGACGTGATACCTGATATCGATAGGGTCGAGCTCACTAAAAGAGAAAGTACACGAAAGATCAAGCCACCTAAAAAGTGTCCAAGCTGTGGTAGCTTGTTAGAAAAAATTGACGATCAAGTTGCATACAGATGTACTAATCATAAAAACTGTGCCCCTCAAATTGAACAATCAATTATTCATTTTATCTCTAGGAAAGCCATGAACATCCAAGGTATCGGAAATCAACTTATTAAGGAGTTAGTATCAAAAAAAATAATCTCTAGAAGTGCTGATTTATATACATTGACTGACAAAGATTTTAATAAACTTGACAGAGTAGGCGATAAGTCAATTAACAACTATCTTTCGTCAATACAAGCGTCAAAAAAAATAACATTTAGTAAGTTTATATATGCATTGGGCATAAGAGAAGTTGGAGAATCATCATCAAGAGCATTAGCATCAGAATTTAAATCTATTGGTAAACTGATAGAGTGTAAATATGAGCATTTAGTTGAGATTCATGATATTGGGCCGATTGTAGCAAAAAATATTCTCTCATACTTCAAAGACAAGTATTATAAATCTAATGTTGATAATCTAATCTCATCAGGGATAGATCTAATCTATCAGAGTAAGAGTACAATCAAACAATTGAGTATTGTAATTACAGGAAGTTTTGATGAATACAAGCGATCTGATCTATCAGATATTTTTGAAGCTAATGGATACAAAATATCAAATACTTTATCCAAGAAAACCAATATTTTAATCTGTGGTGAGAAACCTGGAACCAAGCTAAAAAAAGCTCAGAGTTATGGTATTAAAATAATCTATAAAGATGAACTTGTTAAGCTTCTCTCAGAATTTCATTAATTCCAACTTTGCTTAATGTTTTTTCATCAACTTTTTTAACAATTACTGCACAATATAAATTACAAGTACCATCTTTTGAGGGTAGAGAACCAGATACTACAACAGAACCCTCTGGGACTTCACCATAGGTTATAGTTTGTGTTTCCCTATCATATATTTTAGTGCTTTTTCCTATGAAAACACCCATTGAAATAACAGAGTTCTTCCTAACAATTACACCTTCTACGACTTCAGATCTAGCTCCAATAAAACAGTTATCCTCAATAATTGTTGGTGAGGCCTGAAGTGGCTCAAGAACACCACCTATCCCGACTCCTCCAGATAAGTGAACATTGGAACCTATTTGAGCACAAGATCCAACTGTTGCCCAAGTATCTACCATGGTTCCCTCCCCAACATATGCACCAATGTTTACGAAAGAGGGCATCAGTACAACATTTTTATCAATGAAAGATCCATATCTAGCTATTGCTTGAGGAACTATTCTAATATTATTTGTTTTTAGGTAGTCTTCAGTGGTATGTAAAAATTTAGAATCAACTTTATCGTAAAATTTAGTATAGTTTGTCTCAATACATTTATTTTGATTAAGTCTAAAAGATAGAAGTATAGCTTTCTTTGCTTGTTCATTTATTTGCCAATTACCATCTATACAGTTCGCAACTCTCACTTTACCAAGGTCTAGGTCAGATATTATTTCTTTAACTATGCTATTTACTTCATCTCTGTTATTCTCATTGATACCATTATCAAAGGCATCATTTATTAAGTTATCATTTGTCATAGCGTACTTGGAACCTCATTAAATAATTCGTTATCACTCTCATTGTCTTTATTATCTAAAAACGTGATTATATCATAATATTGTTTGACATTTTCAATATATTGCACTGCTTCCCAGCCTCGTGCATATCCGTATTTCATTTTCTTGTAGTACTTTTTTTGATTAAGCTTGTATAAATAACTTTTCAATACATTCCAATTTTCTATATTGTCACCATTATTTTTAGCTAACAAAAGTATATCATTTATGTGATTTGGGCCAGCATTGTATGATGCCAGAGCAAGATTAGTTCTTGTAATATCATTATATGCCGAATACTTCTCTAGTAGAGCGCTAAAATAACGCGCTGCTCCGATTATACTTTCATTTGGTTTTAACCGATTTACATTTAACATCTTTGCTGTATTTTGTGTAAGCATCATTACACCTTTTACTCCTGTAGGTGATACAGCATCATTATTCCACTTTGATTCTTGGTAGGAGATAGATGCAAGCAACTTCCAATCTAAATTATTGTCTTCGGATGCTTTCTTAAACAATGATTCATATTTTGGTAGTTTTGTTATCATATCTGAGATAAATAACCTTGATCCAATAAATATGTATGAGGATATACTATTTTTTGAATAGTATTTGTCTTTGAGACCGCTTATGAATTCTTTAGTATCTTCTTTCTCAAAGAAAGCATTTATGTCGGCTAATATAGAGCCATCATCCCCTTGGAAATCCCAAACCAAAATGACTTTGCCTAGATTAGTCTTAATACGTAAGTTAGGGAAATATTTTTTGTAAAAAAGATACGAACTTCTAGTTATTATTGAATTTGTCACTAAATTATTATCAATATTATAAATTAATTCATCAATTGAATTATTAGAGTAGTTTATTTCAAATGTATCTAAGCTGTCATATTCTAAATTGATATTTTGAAAGGGCTGAATTACCTCAACATCCTTACCTTCGTTTCCTGTTGCGTTATAAATTATTAATAAATCCTCCTCATTTATAACTACACAACTTGCACAAACAGATGTCGTATAGTAAACATTGATATCATATGTGATATTTTCCGTAATTAAGTTCTTCTGACCGATTGTCTCGAGATATTTTTTTATTAGCTCATATTGATATCCAGTAGAAGTCTCTCTCGATGGCATGATCATTTCGGGTAAATTCTGAAAATTTACAGAAATATCATTTTTACTTTTTAGACTTTCATACGAGCTATATGTGGCATTCGTGTAGATAATATAGATACTAGCAAAAAAAACCATTGCTATAAGTAATCTAAAAAGAATCTTAAACACTGCTAATTATTTTTTTGTCTAGAATTTCTTGTATAGCTCTTTTTATTATTAGATTTAAATTTATTATATTTGAAGTTTTTATTATATCTTCTG
>CAJWRL010000045.1 GCA_913046125.1 uncultured Gammaproteobacteria bacterium | reverse complement strand
GAATTACTTAAAGAAATTCCTAACGATGAGGTGATAGCACTTTATCATCATGAGGAATACATTGATATGTGTAGGGGTCCACACTTAACCAATACAAAGCACGTATCAGCTTTTAAGCTAATGAAAATGTCTGGGTCTTACTGGAAAGGCGATTCATCTAATCAAGCTTTGACAAGGGTTTATGGTACTGCATGGGAAACTAAAGAATCTTTAGATAGCTATCTTAAATCACTTGAGGAGGCAGAGAAAAGCGACCATAGAATTTTGGGTAAAAAGCTTGATTTATTTCATTTTCAGGAAGAGTCACCAGGTATGGTGTTCTGGCATGACAAGGGCTGGACTATTTTTAATCTAATTAAAGATTATATAACAGGCTATTTAAAGAAAAACTCATATAAGATCATCAATACTCCACAAATGCTAGATAAAAGCTTATGGAAGAAATCTGGTCACTTGGATAAATTTGGAGATTTGATTTTTGATGTTGGTTCTGAAAAAAAGGAATATGCAATAAAACCCATGAGTTGTCCAGGTCATGTTCAGGTATTCAACCAAGGGTTAAAAAGTTATAAAGATCTGCCTGTTAAGTATGCAGAATTTGGTTTTGTACACCGAAATGAACCATCAGGAACTTTGCATGGTTTACTGAGAATAAGAGCATTTACCCAAGATGATGCACACATATTTTGTACGCCAGATCAAATAAAGCAAGAAATATCTATATTAATCAATACTATAAAAGATATTTATAATAAGTTTGGCTTTGATGATTTAAAGATTGAGTTATCTACACGACCTGACAAAAGAGTAGGGAGCGATGAAATATGGGATAAGGCTGAAAGTAGCTTAATAGAGGCATTGGAGGCAAATAACATCAAATATTTGGAAAATCCAGGCGACGGAGCTTTTTATGGCCCTAAAATAGACTTTTCACTTAAAGATTCTCTCTCTAGAGTCTGGCAATTGGGCACTATTCAGCTTGATTTTTCAATGCCCGGGAGACTAGACGCATCATATGTCGACAAAGAGGGTAATAAAGATGTGCCTGTAATGATACATAGGGCAATTTTAGGCTCACTTGAGAGGTTTGTGGGAATATTAATTGAGCATTATTCTGGAAATCTCCCTTTTTGGCTATCTCCTGTGCAAGTAATGACATTAAATATAACTGATAAACACAGCTCTTATGCAGAAGAGATTAATAGTAAATTATTAGATTATGGCTTCAGATCAGAATGTGACATCAGCAATGAAAAGATTAGTTATAAAATTAGAAATCATGCTATTACTAGGGTACCATACATGGTTATTGTCGGTGATAAAGAACTGGAAAATCAAATGATTTCAGTTAGAGATAGATCCGGTAGTGATTTAGGAAGTTTGCAACTTGAGGAGTTCGTTGACTTACTGAAAAAAAATATTTAACTGAATAGGAGAAAGATCATATCGAATACAAGAAGAATGCGAATTAATGACCGCATTAATGCACAAGAAGTGCGCTTAATATCATCAACTGGAGATCAAGTTGGTGTAGTTTCCAAAGAAAAAGCTCTAGAATTAGCAAAAAATGAAGATCTAGACCTTGTTGAGATCGTTGCTAATCAATCACCGCCAGTTTGCCGAATTATGGACTTCGGAAAATATAAGTTCGAGCAATCAAAAAAAGCACACGCAGCCAAGAAAAAACAAAAACAAATTCAAGTAAAAGAAATAAAGTTTCGACCTGGCACTGAAGAAGCAGATTATCAGGTAAAACTTAAAAATTTAATCAAATTTCTTCAAGGCGGAGATAAGGCTAAAATTACTATGCGCTTTCGGGGAAGGGAAGCTGCTCACCAGATAATTGGTCGTGAGTTTTTAGAGAGGGTAGAAAAGGATCTATTTGACTATGGTGCCATCGAACAAAAACCTGCATTCGAGGGTAGACAAATAGTTATGGTTATAGCACCGAAGAAATAAATAGGATATACTACCGGAAATATCAAGATAGAGTAAGCTTATGCCAAAAATGAAATCACATAGCGGTGCTGCAAAACGTTTTAAAAAGACGCCATCTGGGAGTGTCAAAAGAGGACAATCTCATAGAAGCCATATACTCACCAAGAAGAGCACTAAAAGAAAAAGACATCTAAGAGACGATGTAGTCATAAGCCCAGCTGACAAAGCTGCGATCAACAGGATGTTACCTTACTAGGAGATTGAGAGATGGCAAGAGTAAAAAGAGGTGTAATTGCAGGAGCAAGGCATAAGAAAATTTTAAAACTTGCAAAAGGCTATAAAGGCGCACGCAGCAGAGTCTTCCGTGTTGCTAAGCAAGCAGTTATAAAGGCCGGTCAGTATGCTTACAGAGATAGAAGACAAAAAAAGAGACAATTTAGATCTCTATGGATTACAAAGATAAATGCAGCTGCACGTCTTAACAATCTTTCATACAGTAAATTCATGAACTATTTGCATAAATCTGAACTAGAAATTGACAGAAAAGTTTTAGCAGATATAGCAGCAAATAATCCTGAGAGATTTTCTAGCATTGTTAAAGCAGTAGTTCCTAGCTAAGATACTAGTTCGTTGTGAAAATAAATCATACTGATTTAGAAGACCTACTAAAACAAGACCTTGAAACATGTAGCAAAGAGCATGACCTTCAACAAATTAAATCTAAATATCTAGGAAAAAAAGGCCATGTTACAATTTTATTTTCCTCTTTGAAAGATATTCCCTCTGAGGAGAGAAAAGCGTTTGGATCTGAGCTTAATAATTTAAAACAAGTTATAACTAAGTTAATTGATTTAAAATTTGTAGATATCAAGAGAAACAGAGAAATTACTCAAAGATTAGACTTAGATACTCCTGCAAGACATCATCAATTTGGGTCTCATCATCCAATCTCTCTAGTAATAAGAAGAATCGAGAAGATATTTTCTAACTTTGGTTTTGAAACTCACGAGGGACCTGAGATTGAGACAGAGTACTATAACTTTGAGTCTTTGAATATTGCCGATAACCATCCAGCACGTGATATGCATGACACATTTTACTTTGACAGCAACTTACTCTTGAGAACTCACACATCGTCTGTCCAAATACATGCTATGGAAAATAGATCAGCGCCCCTGAGAGTTCTGGCACCAGGTCGAGTTTATAGATGTGACTCAGATCCAACTCATTCACCAATGTTTCACCAAATTGAAGGCTTATGTGTTGATACCGATATCAGCTTTTCTAATTTGAAATGGTTGCTGAATGATTTTATATATAAGTTTTTCGAATCAAAAAAAATAAAGACTAGATTTAGACCATCCTATTTTCCTTTTACAGAACCATCGGCAGAGATGGATGTAATGTTTAATGGAAAGTGGCTAGAGGTACTTGGCTGTGGCATGGTTCACCCTAATGTTTTGAAGAACGTAAATATTGATCCCAAAAAATATTCTGGACTTGCATTTGGATTAGGAATAGAGAGATTTGCAATGCTTGCATATCAGATTAAAGACTTAAGAGTATTTTTTGAAAATGACATAAATTTCCTAGAACAATTTGAGAACTTGAGAGAGTCATGAAAATAAGTAGCAACTGGTTATCAGAGTTCATTTCTTTAAATAATAAAACTATTGAACAAGAACTGACACAGCTCGGTTTAGAGGTTGACACGATAAGTAAGAATAAAAATGATTATATTATTGATATCGAGTTTACTCCAAACAGGGGAGATTGTTTATCTGCTTACGGGATTTCGAGAGATTTAGCAGCTTTTAAAAATAAGAAAATAAAATTGCCACAGGCTAGTACTTTTAGCTATCAAAGAAATAATGAGTATATTAGAAAAATAACACCTGATATATGTCCAGAATATCGATTTATGCCACTGTGTGATGTTGAACTGAGAGCAAAATCCCCGAAATTCATCACAGATAAATTAATAAAATCTGATATAACTCCGGTGAATATTATCGTAGACATATCAAATTATGTAATGATGGAGGTTGGTCAACCGACACATGCTTTTGATATTGATAAAATTAATGGCAAGCTTAGTATCATTAAAAGTAAGAAAGATCTGACTTTCATAGGCATAAATAATAAACAATACAATATCAATAAAGGCACACCTGTTATTGTAGATGACGATGAAGTCATACACGCGCTACCTGGTGTTATTGGTAGCAAAGAATCAATGGTAGACAATGATACAAAAAATATTCTTTTTGAAAGTGCATTTTTTCTTCCCAATACCGTTAGATCTTTATCAACAAAATATAGAATTCAAACTGACTCTTCATATAGATTCGAACGAGGCGTAGATTATAAACTTCAAGAATTCGCTCTCTCTAGAATTCATCTTATATTGAGTTCATATATTTCAATTGGTAAGTGCAATCTAAATAAAATAAGTTATAAAAGTCCATTGACTAAAACTAACTCATTTAAATTTGACTATAAATTATTTAAGAGAATCTTAGGTATAGAATTACAAAGCAATAAAGTTAAAGCAATTTTGTCTAATTTAGGATTTATTTTTAAATCTGATAAAGTCATTGTTCCCAGCTTTAGATTCGATGTCACATCGAATTATGATTTAGTTGAGGAGGTATCTAGAATTATTGGTTACGATAATATTCCTGAATCACCTCTAAGCACTAAGATAAGTTTGACTAACAAACGTTATACTTTTCAGGACAGACTTATAACTCTGGGCTATAAGGAAGCAATAAACTTTACTTTCATCGCAAAAAATTATTCAAATAATAATGCTCAATTGGAGTTAAAAAACCCCATTTCAAAAGATAAGTCAGTTATGCGTGATTCGTTAATACCAGGCCTACTGAAAAATATACAATATAATCACAACAGAAAACATAAAAGTATTCAGTTATACGAAACTGGAAAAATTTATATAAAACCTAAAAGCAAGATTTTTGAGATAAATACTATCACAGGTGTATTATTCGGACTCAGATCTAGTTCAGACCTAGTTAGTAATCAGTACAATTTTGGCATAGATGATTTAAAGTCACATATTTTATCTGTAATACCTAATTCATCATTTGATCTAAATAGTGGATCGACTTACTTTGATGATGTTAATTCATTCAAAATATTACAAAATAATAAGACAATAGGCGAGTGTGGACTTATACGATCAACCTGTGTTCAAGATTTTGCTATCAAAGGAGCAGTGCTTGCATTTGAAATTAATGAGGATCTTATTTCAGAATCAAATAAAGTTACATTTAATGACATTTCGCAGTACCCAGCAGTTTATAAGGATATTACATTAATCACTAATATCGATGACAGCCTATCTACTGTTATTAAAGAAATGAACAATAATGGCTATAAATATATGAAAAGTATAAGAATTAAAGATATATTTATTTCTAAAGATAAATTACAATTGAATAATAGGAATGTTACTTTGGAGATATGTCTTCAGTCTATGGACAGAACACTGAATGATGAAGACATAAATAAATCAATCCAAAGCATAACAACTGATATTAAAAAACTATATAAACTTAATATACAAGAAGCATAATGACAATCACAAAAGACTCTCTCGTGGAAATGGTACACAACGAGATTGGTCTAAATAAAAGAGAAGCAAAGGAGCTTATAGAGTCCTTTTTTGAGCAAATAAAAAAATCTTTAGAGGAAGGTAATGATATTAAGTTATCAGGTTTTGGAAATTTCAACTTAAGAGATAAAGCTCCTAGGCCAGGAAGAAACCCAAAAACAGGCGAGGAAGTCACGATATCCTCAAGAAGAGTAGTAACATTTAAGTCTGGCTTAAAGTTAAAGTCAAAACTAGAAGGTTATGATGGAACCGAATAATTCAGTAGAAATACCTAATAAAAGATATTTCACAATCGGGGAAGTTTCGAAAATAACTAAAATCAAGACACACATTTTGAGATATTGGGAAAAAGAATTTGATGCACTTGAGCCTACCAAAAGGACAGGTAATAGAAGGTATTACTCTCAGAATGATATTTTAACCATCCTTAAGATTCACGAGTTGATCTCTATTCAGGGATTTACGATTGACGGCGCAAAACAAAAGATTAGCTCTTCATCTGAAAATTTATCACAAGATAATCAAACTCTTTCTTTAATAAAAAAGGATATACAAAAAATTATAGATGTTCTTGATAAATGAAGATATTACATACTCACCTCAATACAGCTACCGTGAGTATGAAGTAATAAAACAAAATAATTTTAGATATTACAAAATCGCTGATAAGTTGGTTCCAAGTGTGACCTCCATCCTTAGATTGTCTAGACATAACCAAAAGGACACATTTTCTGCGAAACAGGCTGATTCTTTTGAAATAGGTAATTTAATGCATAGTTATCTTGATAAGTATATTAAAAAAGAGGAGATAAAAACTGAAGATTCTGGCAATTCAAAAATTGCTTTGCAGCTCTGTAAATCAATAATTGATAATATTTTTCCTTGTATAGACAAGTTTATAGCTTCGGAAGCAACTATTCATGAGGATTGTAACTATGCTGGGAGACTTGATCTACTGGCTGAAATAGATGGTAAACTTACGGTGGTTGACTATAAGTCATCATTCCGAAAAAAAAGTCCTTATCAGATTGATGAGCATTTTCAACAACTAGCGGCTTATGCATCTGCACATGACAAAATGTTTAATACAAAAATTGAGAGAGCTATGATATTCATTGTATATAAAGATACTTTCGAGCACGAGGTGTTAGAAGCAGACTCATCGTCATTGAATACTTATAAAGATATGTGGATAGATAAGCTTCAATATTATAATGATGTATCACAATGAGTAAAATAGTAGATCAAGTTAATGAAATTATAGAGCAAACTAAGCTCAACAAGATAAAGCTGGATGAGCTAAGGGGGTTAGTTTGACTATGATGCACTCAATAATAAAATTACTGTTATTACAGACAAGCTAAATGATCCTGATATATGGAACGATAGGGCAAAATTAACAGTTTTAAATAAAGAGCTGAAGAGTCATACTTCATTAAAATCCACTATAGATGAAATATATTCAGATATAGATTTAATATCTTACACCCTTGAGACAATACTAGATGATTCATCAAATGATGACGAA
>CAJWRL010000044.1 GCA_913046125.1 uncultured Gammaproteobacteria bacterium | reverse complement strand
CAAATAATGTTTCACCGATTGTTTTCATGTCAATAGCCATACACAAAGCTTGTCTGACACGAGGATCGGATAATTGGTTACTATTAGTAGGCTGAGCTGAAACTGATGAGATAAACATCAGATGAGCTAGAATTGCTACTATAGTTACGTATAGTTTTTTCATGCTTTTTCCTCCTGTAAAGTTTAAGTAATTACAGTTAAAACACAATCTAATGAGCTAGACAAGCCTATATTGAAAACATAATAACTAAATTAGCCAATTTTAGAGCTTTTTATTATGTATTATTTGATACAATGTTTTTTCGTAAAAAATATGACTAAAGATAAAGTTATCAGTCTTTTTAAAATCCTAAGGAATAATGACCCGGAGCCAGTCACAGAACTTACTTTCAAGAGCCATTATCAATTACTAGTAGCTGTTATACTCTCTGCACAAGCAACTGATAAAAGTGTTAACGCGGCTACATCAAAATTGTTTAAAGATGCACCCACACCTGAGAAAATATTCAAACTTGGGGTAAGAAAACTTAAGACTTATATAAAGACTATAGGCCTATATAACGCAAAGGCCATAAATGTTGTCGCAACATCTGAAATAATTTGGAAAGAATATAAAAATAAAATTCCTAGAACCCGAGAAGAGCTCATGAAGTTACCAGGTGTTGGGAGGAAAACGGCTAACGTCGTTTTAAATAACGCTTTTGGTCAACATACGATCGGAGTTGATACTCATGTCTTTAGAGTCTCTAATCGCCTTGGTCTCGCACCAGGTAAAACAGTTGAGATTGTAGAGAAAAAATTAATTAAAAATATTCCTGATGAATTCAAAAAACATGCTCACCACTGGCTAATTATACTTGGTCGATATACTTGTATCGCAAGAAAACCAAAGTGTTACGATTGTAGAGTGCAAAAGCTTTGTCCTTTCAAACCAAAAACTAAAAATACTTAATATATTCTAGATATAATAAAAGAGTTTATTTATTCTTTATAGTTTTCCAAATATCAATCATTTCTAATGGATCCGCATACTTGATATTTCTTTTTTTCATTTCATCTTTTATTTTTTCTAGCCTGTCTCTAAACTTATCATTTGCTGATTGATTTAAATCATCTATATCGATATTTAAATGTCTTGATAATGATATAAGTGAGAAGAATAGATCTCCTAACTCTTCTTCGATGTGAGCTTGGTTATCCATATTTATCGCTTCCTCTAATTCATCTGTTTCTTCGCGTATTTTACTTATAATTTTATCGACCTCGATCCAATCAAGGCCTAACGCCTTAGCATCAAGTTGTAATTTGATTGACTCATCTATTAGGTTTTTTGACTTCATTCGCGAGATTATATAGTAATATATCGAAATGGATAGTGATAGAGAGCAAAAACTAGTTACTTGGCTAGATGAAAATAGTTACGAAAAAACATCTTTGGTAAATTTATCAGGTGATGCAAGTTTTAGGAAATATTACCGTGTAAAAAAAAATGAACTCTCTTATGTAGTTATGGACTGTCCTCCCGATAAAGAAAATCTAAACTCATTCATTTCGGTAACAAAAAAACTTCATGAGGCAAAAGTAAATGTACCTAAACTTTTTGAATGTCACCATGAAAACGGCTTTTTAGTGCTATCTGATCTAGGAGATGATTTATATTCTAGAAAGCTTGATAGCGAAACAGTTTACTGTTTATACACTGATGCGCTTGAAACAATTGTTAAAATGCAGATCAGTGTGGATTGTTCTGATTTAGAATCTTTTGATGAGTTGTACCAAGAGGAAAACAATTTATTCATAGATTGGTTTTTAGGAAATCATCTAGAGATTAATAAAGATGATGGATATCTTGATCCGATAAATACAGAGTTCAATAGACTTAATGTATTGCTCAAAGATATTCCTCAGACATTTGTTCATAGAGATTTTCATTCAAGAAACCTTCTTGTTACTGATACTAATAATCC
The DNA here is from genome assembly GCA_913046125.1 of uncultured Gammaproteobacteria bacterium. Lineage (GTDB taxonomy): Bacteria > Pseudomonadota > Gammaproteobacteria > CACLCV01. The sequence continues at coordinate 5,198 of CAJWRL010000044.1, read as the reverse complement.
TGGAGTTATCGATTATCAAGACGCAGTAATTGGACCTATAACATATGATTTAGTATCCCTACTTAAAGACTGCTACGTAACATGGGATGATGGTCTTATAGAAGATATGCTTGAGAGTTTTTTTACAAGAATTAAATCTAATAACATAAATAATATTTCAGATTTTAGATATTGGTTTGATATGACAGGACTCCAAAGACATATTAAAGCTATTGGTATATTTTCCCGTTTGAATTATAGAGATAACAAAGATAATTATCTTCAAGATATCCCAAGAACTTATTCGTATATTGAAAAAACATTGAAGAAATATAAAGATCTTACTAATCTAAATGAGATTTTTAGCGATCTAAATTTACATGAGAAGATTTCAAAATGAGAGTTATCATATTATCTTCAGGAAAAGGCACAAGAATGATGCCTCTCACAAAGGATACTCCTAAACCTATGTTAGAAATTAATGGTGAATATTTACTTGAGAATAAAATCAATCTTTGTAGAAATTCTGGACTTAATGAAATTACTATCAACGTCGCTTATAAAAAAAATGTGATTATCGATTATATCAAAACACTAGATATTGATATTCACCTGGTTGACGAAGGAGATGAGCCACTTGGTACTGCCGAAGGAATAAGAAATATTATCAAAAGTTTTGATGATGAGGAATTCATTGTCATTAATAGCGATATTTGGACAGATTATAATCTAAAAGATTTGAAGTTTTTAAAACTTGAAGAAAGTTTAGCTCACATTGTTTTAACGAATACACCTGATTACTTAGATGGGGATTTTAGCTGTGATGGAAAAAACTTATTTGTGGGTAATAGCTATGTGTTTTCAGGTATAGGAAAATATCATAGGGAGCTGTTCATAAAACACAGCGATGTTGAACTCGGTGATATCCTTAGATCAGAAAAAAGAATAGCTTTCAGCATCTATGATGGGAAATGGATGGATATCGGAACTCCAGAGCGTCTAGAAAAAGCTAGACGACTAGAACAAGACCCCACATGATTAAAAAAGCACCTACTGCTCTTCTATAAATTAAAGGATAGTTGTAAGAGACTTTCTCAAATAAAACAAAGACTGTTAGGACTATTACCCAAAGAATATTCATTACACCAAGTGCAAAAAGAGTGAGCATTAACGCCCAGCAACAACCAACGCAATAAAAGCCGTGTTTATAACCAATGATAAAGGCTCCCAAATTACCGTCTTGCCAGTTATTAGTAAGAAAACTCAGAGGTGATTGGCAAACATTTAAACAGGCGTCTTTGTATGGTGTAAACTGATAAATTCCAGCCAAGACAAGAACAAAGGCAGCAAGATAAGCGTGTATAGGTTCCATCATCATATTTAGAAATCCGTTTGTGTGTAAAAAGTACTGAGGAAAAGTAATGAACAAACTAAATAACACCCAGCTTGATAAATAGCCAGCAAGAAGAATCATCGTTGATGCAGATTCTTGTCCTTGAACTTTTTTCCTGGCATTAAGAGTTGTATACAACATGAGCATTGGAAGTATTGATGGGGTCATCATGGCGATCATCATAACAGCCCACATCATAAATAATAAAAAGAAATCAGTTAAAGCCCACATATTTCCCATTGGGGGCATCCATGTCAAAACTTCAGTAATCATATTTGATTCCTGATTCATATCCTTCATTTCTTGCTTATTCATCTCCATGCCATTGTCTTTCATGCTCATAGAATCTTGTGACATGTCCATACTCATGGTTGTGTTATCAGTAAATGGAAGTGTATTCATGTGCCAGCCCATTCCAAGAATGTAAAGCCATGAAAACATAAGAACAATGGCTACTCCAACGTATACGATCATTCTATCTTTTAGAGGTGCTTGTATTGCTTTGTCGTTCATGGGGTTAAATAAGAATGGCCTGCATGTTAGCAGGCCATTTATCTATTTTGAAGTTAAACTTCGATCGCTTGTTGTTTGTTAGCACCATCACGATATACGAATGGAGAACTTAAGCCATTTCCACCTTCCCATGAATGGCTTATGCCATGATCATTATAAGTAAGCTTAGATGCTTTACTTACGGTAATTGGATACGGTGGCGCAACTGCTAGAGGTGTGTCATGCACCATCACTGGACGACCAGCAGCACCAGCAAGTTGTTCCATTTTATTCTCAGCTATACCCTCGACAATTACATGTCTAGATGGTGAATTAACCATATAAGTAATTTTCGCTCTTTTAGTTGGTAGGTATTCTCGAGGTGCGCCCTCAGCTCCTTTACCAAGACTAGCGATAACACCTAAGTGTCCACCATAAGCTCCATGATAAGCTTCTCTCAGTGCGTTGAATTGTGCATTGTTAGCACGTTCATCGATATAGACGGCCATCTCAAATTGACCTTTTAGTAGATTTTGCGGCGCATTCAACCACATTGAGACATTAAGCCCGCTCACATCGACATTTCCAACGTGACCTTTCTCAATGTTCCAAGTTAAGAAAGCTTTACAATAACCTTGTGTTGGATCTAGAAGAAGAAGACAAGGACATATAGTATCGCAAGTGCAAGATTCGAAATATGTGCCTCGAAGGTACATCTCGTGATCTGCTTTTGCAGCATTGGCATCATCAGAGCCAAACATGGAACCGATGATAGGTGTAGCTGCAGCTACAGCGCCTAATCCTTTTAGAAAACCTCTTTTAGAATTTGAAACTTGAGTTTTATCTTTTTTCATATTCATTCCCATTTTATTAAATAGCATTCAATATTAGCATTTACTAATAATGATTTACCCCTCATACATTTTAGTCATATTTAACTGGAAATACAAAACTATTTAAATAATAGACTTCGCAAAACTGAGATTTATGTTAATAAAACTTAAATAACTCATCTATTTTACTTAAATATCTGTCCAAGATGATTTTAATTATGATAAAGTATTAAGTGTAATTACGACTAGGGGGTCAAATGAGACATTTTAAACTTCTATCTGTACTACTTTTAACAGGAATTATCACTGCTTGCGGTGGCGGCACCAGTGCTCCATCAGAATATATGGTGAAAGTATATCCAATCGAAAATGACTTCGATCGTTTTGAAACTATAGGTCCTGTATCATCTCGCGATGAGTGTGCAGCTAAGGCTATGGAAATGAAAGCAGCAGCTTACGAGTGCCAGCCTAACTAAAATTTACGTTATTTAACTTTCGTAAGATCATAAACCGCTGAATTCTAGATTCAGCGGTTTTTTTATTTAAAAGAATTCTTAATATAGTCTTGTGCATGCTTATACAAGTCTAAAGATATAGATCCTGCAGATTCACATATGATTTTGTCATTGACTTGTGTAATTGGCACAACTGGATTGGTAGAGCTTGAACAAAATATCTCATCTGCATCAAGTAGCTCATGTTTAGAAATATCGCATTCGCTATATTCTAGGTGATGTAGACTTATCAGATCGACTAAAAATTTCCTCGTAATTCCTGGCAGTAGCTTATTACTTAGTCTAGGTGTCTTAATAATGCCGTCCTTAACCATAAAAACATTGCTAGCGGAGCCTTCTGTCAGAAATCCATCTCTCAAAAGAAGGGCCTCATAGGCACCATTATCATTTGCTTTATTTTTAATAAGGACATTCGCAAGTAAAGATGTAGATTTAATATTTGATTTTAACCAACGATAATCGTCTTCTAGTATAGCTTTTTTTCCATTAATAATGACATCACGGTTAAAAGGAATATAGTTTTCTCCCATAATCAATATAGTTGGCTCGTAATCTTCTGAATAAATGTGGTTCCTTTTTTGGTCCACGCCGCGTGAAATGTGGATATAAATGAAATAATCATCATAATTGTTTTGATCAATTAATCTATTGATGATCTCTATAATATCTAAATCCTCAAGTAGTGAAGGTGCTATGTTTATTTGCTGTAGACTACTTTTTAGTCTTTCAAGATGCGCATCTATGTAAAATATTTTTTTGTTATAAATAGGAATTAGCTCATAAACTCCGTCACCAAATAAAAATCCTCTATCAAGGATAGATAGGGTTGTTTTATGTTTTGGAGAGTAATTTCCATTTAAATATACAATCTCTTGCTTAGACATTACAAGTCCATCAATAGTGAATCAACTGTCCTTCGATAAAGCGATCCTTGATTGATATCCTCAAGAGCAGTGAGTTTGTAAGTCTGGATAATTTTATCTTTCAATTTGACATGCATAAATCCGATAGTTTGATTCTTTTTTATAGGGGCAGTCAACTGTCTATCAACTATGTATTCATATTTCAAATTTTTCTTTTGCCTTCTTGGAATAGTAACCTTAGCGTCTTCATTGATGCCAAATTTTATTTCTGTCTCTTCTCCAGAATATACGCGTGCAGTTGATATAGCTGTATTACGTTTGAACAATGTATGGGTTTCAAAAAATCTGAAACCATACTCTAATAGTGTTCGGCTTGCTTGTATCCTAACATCAGGTGTTGGCGCACCCATTACTACAGCAATTAGCCTTCTACTCCCTCTTTTTGCTGAACTTGCTAGGCAGTAACCTGCAGCCTTGGTAAAACCTGTCTTAATTCCATCAACATTATCATCCACAAACAGCAATTTGTTCCTAGAGTATTGCTTAATCTCATTAAATTCAAAAGATTTGGTGGAATATAGTTTATATAGATCTGGAAACTCTGCAATAAGAGCCCTTGATAAAATAGAAATATCCTCAGCAGTTGTATATAAACTATCACTAGGTAGCCCGGTTGCATTGGTGTAATTCGTGTTGGTTAATCCAAGATTGGTTGCCATTTGGTTCATGTATGTTGAAAAAGTTTTCTCATCACCAGAAATATGCTCTGCAAGCGCAACGCTGGCATCATTTCCGGAAACAGTAATTACTCCCTGAAGAATATCTCTGACTTTCACTCTTTTTCCCACTTCAATAAACATTTTAGAACCACCTGTTTTCCAGGCTTTTTTACTAACCAGTATCTCTTCATCAAGAGAAATATTTTTTTCCTTTAACTCGGTGAAGGCTACATATGCTGTCATCATCTTAGTTATACTTGCTGGTGGAAGCGTTAGATCTTTATTTGATGAAGCTAAAATCATTTTGCTGTCAAAATCCATAACAACATAAGCTTTAACATTTAGATTTGGTGCTGGTGGTATTGGTGACGCCTGTGAGGTAGCAACAAAGGATATAACAATAA
>CAJWRL010000043.1 GCA_913046125.1 uncultured Gammaproteobacteria bacterium | reverse complement strand
TCCGCGTCTTCTCACACATCAGATTTTATCTCAGGTAAAAATAAAATTGAGGTTCCTAATAAACGCCTCAAACCAAATGATAAGTGGATATCTGTAAGCAAGGCTTCTGCAAATAACCTAAATAATATTAATGTCAAAATACCTATCGGCTTATTGACGTGTGTAACAGGAGTCTCTGGTTCGGGGAAGTCTTCACTTATAAATAATGTTTTATATTTGTCGATAGTAAATAAACTTCTTGAAAATAATGAGGGTTTTGTGGATTGCGAAAACATAGATGGGATAGATAACATAGATAAAATAATTGATATTGATCAAAGCCCAATCGGAAGAACTCCTAGGTCTAACCCTATAACATACACTGGAATATTCTCATTGATAAGAGAAGAGTTTGCAAAAAAACCTGAATCTAAATCTAGGGGATACACCCCTGGGCGATTCAGTTTCAATGTTAAAGGGAAAAATAATGGTGTTTGTCCAAATTGTGATGGACAAGGACAAATAAAAGTTGAAATGCATTTCTTATCAGACGTTTATGTTCAGTGTGAAAAATGCAATGGAAAAAGATATAACGACGAAACTTTGGAGATAAAATTAAATGGGAAAGATATTAGTGAAGTTCTAGACATGACAGTTGAAGAGGCCTTAATATTTTTTAAAAATTATCCAAGAATATATAAGAAATTAACAGTATTGTCCGATGTTGGACTAGGATATATAAAATTAGGCCAAAGCGCCATAACGCTCTCAGGTGGAGAGGCACAAAGGATAAAGCTTGCAAAGGAATTGATAAGACCAGATACTGGTCATACATTGTATGTCCTAGATGAGCCTACAACAGGCCTTCATAATTATGATGTTAAAAATCTCCTAAAAGTATTAGAAAGATTAAAAGATAAAGGAAATACATTGATAATTATTGAACATAATCTAGATGTTATAAAAACAGCAGATTGGATTGTTGATCTTGGGCCAGAGGGTGGTAATGGCGGTGGTCAAGTAATTGCAAGCGGGACACCAGAGGATCTTATTAAAATCAAAAAATCTCACACAGGTAAGTATCTGAAATCAAAATTATAATATCATTCTGAAAACAGTACATATGCTACTGGTGACGCGTCCCCAAGTCTGTAACCTTTCTTGAGAATTCTTAGGTAGCCGCCAGGTCTACTTTTAAATCTTGGACCTAGGACTTCAAAAAGTTTCTTTACAGTTTTCTTATCTCCTAGTCTGGAGTAAGCTAATCTTCTTCGCATTAGAGTATCATTTTTTGCAAGTGTAATCAGCGGCTCTGCAGTTTTTCGAAGTTCTTTAGCTTTAGCTAGTGAAGTTTCTATATGCTCATATTGAAATAGTGAAATAGCCATGTTTCGAAACATAGCTTTCCTATGTGATGAATTTCTGTTGAGCTGTCTGCCTGATTTTTTATGTCTCATTATCTTTTTTCAATGCTTTTTGGAGGCCAATCTTCAATAATTTGACCAAGCGATAAACTATGTGTTGATAAAACATCTTTTATTTCTGTAAGAGATTTTTTTCCGAGATTAGGAGTTTTGAGAAGCTCGTTTTCACTTCTTTGAACCAAATCACCAATATAATGAATATTTTCTGCTTTTAGACAATTAGCAGATCTAACAGTTAATTCAAGATCATCAACAGGTCTCAGTAAAACTGGATCAATGTGATGTTCATCAACCTCATCTTGGGTATCGTCTTTGATTTCTAGGTGACTAAACACCTCAAGCTGTTCTCTTAAAATCTTACCAGCAGTTCTAATAGCATCTTCTGGGTTAATTGTACTATTTGTCTCAAGCTCTATAATTAATTTATCTAAATCGGCTTTTTGTTTCACCCTGGCGTTATCCACACTATAAGATACTTTTTCTACTGGAGTGAAAGATGCGTCAACCTGCATTTTACCAATACCAAGATCTTCTAGTTCATTGAACTTTCGCTTAGTAGCTGGCTGGTACCCTTTTCCTTGAGATATACTTAAATTAATTACTAATTCAGTTTGATCATTCGTAATGTTAGCTAAACAAAAATCCGGATTCTTAATTTCTAGGTTTGGATGATCCTCTATGTCTGATGCTAGTACCGGACCTTTGCCTTTTTTACGAAGAACAACCTCAATTTTATCTTTTTCATGAAGAACTAGAGCTAATTTTTTTATGTTGAGTATTATTTCTAGAACATCTTCCTGTACACCGTCAATAGTACTATACTCATGGAGTATGTTGTCTATAGAAACTTCCGTTACTGCACTGCCGGGCATTGATGACAATAATACTCTTCTAAGTGCATTTCCCAAAGTATGGCCAAAACCCCTCTCCAATGGTTGTATTACTATCTTTGATTTTGAATCAGATATCATCTCAATATCAACTAAGTTTGGTTTTAAAAATGTGATTGCTTTCATAAGTTACCTGCTATTTTGAGTATAATTCTACGATCAGCGATTCATTGATCTCTTTCGGAAGTTCAGATCGCTCAGGGATTCTTAAGTATGTCGCCGTGAGATTTTTAGAATCCACATCAATCCAATCGCTCGGGTTACGTGTTTCAGCCACAGACATAGCAAATTGAATCCTAGGCTGATCTTTACATTTGCTTCTAACTGAAATTTTGTCAGTTACTTGAACTTGATATGATGGAATGTTTATTACATTACCATTTACTTCGATATTTTTGTGATTGACTAATTGTCTAGATTCGGCTCTTGTTGAACCAAAACCCGATCTGTATACAACATTGTCCAATCGAGATTCTAAGAAGGTGAGAAGATTTTCACCAGTTGAACCCTTCTTACTTGCTGACTTTTTATAATAATTTCTAAACTGTTTTTCTAGAATACCATATAATCTTTTGACTTTTTGTTTCTCTCTAAGCTGAAGAGCATAATCAGATAGCTTCTCTCTTCTTTCGCCGACAATGCCAGGCTTTCTCTCAAGATTACATTTAGTATCTAAAGCTCGGGATCCAGACTTTAAATATAAATCAGTACCCTCTCGTCTCATCAGTTTACATTTTGAACCAGTATATTTTGCCATTAAACTCTTCTCTTCTTGGGTGGTCTGCAACCATTATGTGGTAACGGAGTGATATCTTTGATATTTGTAATTTTATAACCCACATTATTGAGCGCTCTCACAGCGGAATCTCTTCCGGGGCCGGGTCCTTTAACCAGAACTTCTAAACTCTTGAGTCCAAATACAGTTGCTTTTTGGCCTGCCTTTTCAGCTGCAATCTGTGCTGCAAAAGGTGTGCTCTTTCTGGAACCTCTGAAGCCTGAGCCACCAGATGTTGCCCAAGCAAGTGTGTTACCTTGTTTATCTGTGATAGTTACAATTGTATTGTTGAAGGACGCATTAATATGAGCAACGCCTTCATTGACAACTTTTTTGACTTTTTTCTTCTTTGATTTTTCTACCATATTATTTTGCTTTAAGTAATTTTCTAGGACCTTTACGGGTTCTGCTGTTATTTTTTGTTTTTTGGCCTCGCAAGGGTAAGCCCTTTCTGTGTCTGATTCCTCTATATGAACCTACATCCATAAGTCTCTTAATGTTCATCGAGTTTTCTCTTCTAAGATCGCCCTCGAGCTGATAATCGTCTATGAATTGGCGGATACTTTCTAAATCTTTTTCTTCTAAATCTTTTACCTTTTTTGTAGCCTCGATACCAACTTTGTCACATATGTGCTTAGCACGCGTATCACCAATACCATAAATAGAGGTTAAAGCTACCCATATATGCTTATGATTTGGTAAATTTATTCCTGATATTCTTGCCATTTTTATCTCTGAGCGTAAATTCTATAGTTCATTGGTCTCTAATACAACTAATATCTCATCCTTGTCTTTGTTTATGTCTGGGATCTTTACATATGACTCTTATCACACGATTCCTTCTAATAATCCTACAATTTCTACACAGTTTCTTCACAGATGCCCTTACCTTCATCTCATTCCTCCTCCAATACCTCTGAGGTTAGCTTTCTTCATCATCCCTTCATATTGTTGAGATAATAAATGTGATTGAACTTGTGCCATCAAATCCATTACAACAACTACAACTATTAGTAATGATGTTCCTCCAAAGTAAAATGGTACATTAAAATACAGTATTAAAAATTCTGGCAACAAACATACTGCAGTTATATACATAGCGCCGACAGTTGTGAGTTTAGTAGTAATTCCATCAATATAATTTGCTGTCTGGTCTCCAGGTCTAATTCCAGGAATGAAAGCTCCTGATTTTTTAAGATTATCAGCTGTCTCCCTTGGATTGAAAACTAGGGCTGTGTAGAAAAAACAGAAGAAAATTATAGCAAGCGCATACAACATTATATATGGCGGTTGACCTGGAGATAGAGTCATCGCGATCTTTTGGACGATACTATCAGGTGATCCGGAACCTGACCAACTTGCTATAGTAGCAGGAAATAAAATAATTGCCGAAGCAAATATTGGCGGTATTACGCCAGCCATGTTCAACTTTAATGGGAGAAAGCTGCTTTGTGCTGCATACATCTTTCTACCTTGCATTTTTCTAGCATAGTTGATTGGTATCTTCCTTTGACCTCGTTCGATATACACAACAAACGCAGTAATCACTATAGCTAATAAAAATATGAGTATGACGCTAAAATTCTGTATCTCACCATTTCTTGCAAGCTCAATGGTCCCACCAATTGCGGAGGGCAGGCCTGCAACAATACCAGCGAAAATTATTATTGAAATGCCATTTCCAACGCCACGCTCTGTGATCTGTTCACCAAGCCAGATTAAAAACATCGTACCTGTGACCAGTGTGACAACTCCTGTTATGAAAAAACCTAATCCAGGATCAAGAACTAATGTAGTTGTTGATGTGTTTTGATTCATTAATGCATTCATCACTCCCATTGATTGAAGAAGTGCAAGGACTAATGTGAAATAACGAGTATATTTGGTGATTGTTTTCCTTCCTCTCTCACCCTCTTTTCTCAACTGAATTAATGGCGCGTAAATATGTGTCATCATTTGTATAATGATAGACGCAGAAATATAAGGCATAACACCAAGTGCAAATATGGACATTCTGGACAATGATCCCCCAGAGAACATATTGAACATATCGAGAATACTGCCTCTTTGTTGTTCGAATAAAAAACTCATTACTGCCGGGTCAATGCCTGGGAGAGTTATAAAGCTACCTAATCTAAAAATAATTAATGCGAAAATAACAAAAAATATTCTTTGCCGTAATTCTGATGATTTTGTTAAACCTCCAAGATTGGAAGACATACTTGATGCAGATCTTGACATTACTTGATGAACTCCGTGACTGATTTTGTAGCAACTAAGTCAACTAATTTTTTCTTTGATGAGATAGTCACCGGTCCAATTAGTTTTACTTTCTTGGCTTTGTTACTCACAAGATTATGTTTTTTTAATAAATTAATAGTGATCTCCGTTTCTTTGATTTTGTCTAAATAATCGTATTTCAGTTCAACAGTATTAATATTTTTTCGAGAAGAAAATCCAACCTTAGGTAGTCTTCTTTGTAAAGGCATTTGTCCCCCTTCGAATCCAATTTGAACTTTACCGCCAGTGCGAGACTTTTGCCCTTTATGACCACGTCCGCAAGTTTTACCAGTCCCAGACGCTATACCTCTGCCCACTCTTTTTTTTGTGTGCTTAGATCCTTTCTTTAATTTAATCTCATTTAACATTACTTTACTCTTCAATACTCTCAACATTAAGCATATGTTTGACAATATTTATCATTCCAAGATTTTCTGGAGTAGCGTCTAAAATCTTAGTATCGCTAACTCTTTTTAGCCCTAAACCTTTGATACATGCAATCTGTTTTTTTGTTTTGCCAATCAAACTCAATTTTTGTGAAACTTTAATTTTACTCATAACTTATATTATAACTCGCTTGTTTTCTTTCCTCTCTTCAACGCTACTTGTGCTGGGTAATACATTGATTCAAGACCTTTAACTGTTGCTTTAACAACATTGATAGGGTTAGTTGATCCTATGCTTTTTGCGAGAACATTATGTATCCCGGTTGCTTCAAATACAGCGCGCATAGCTCCGCCAGCTATTACTCCGGTACCTTCTCCAGCTGGCTGCATGTATACTTTTGCAGAACCATGTTCAAAAGTAATGGCATGATGCAACGTTCCTTTTTTTAAAGAAACTGATACCATACTTTTCTTTGCCTTCTCCATGGCTTTTTGAATTGCTACAGGCACTTCTTTGGCTTTGCCATAACCATAGCCTACTCTGCCATGTCCATCACCTACGACTGTTAATGCCGTAAAACCAAATTGTCGGCCACCTTTTACAACTTTAGCTACACGATTAACGGCAACTAATTTTTCTATATAATCTGAATTTCTCTCTTCGGTCGCCATTATATTTTTACTCCTTTATCTCTTAATGCCTCAGCAACTGCTTTCACTCTGCCATGGTAGCGATACCCTGAACGATCAAAAGCGACATTAGTAATTTTAGCTTTTTTAATATAATCAGCCATTTTAATACCAATATCTGTTGCAGTCTTAATATTATTAGCCTTAGTTTTGTTGTCCTTCTGATTAGTCGATATAGTAGTGATTACTTTATCGCCATTAGGTGTAATCAACTGAAGATATATATGCTGAATTGATCTATGAATGCTGATTCTGTGGTTACCTGAATCAGAAATTTTCGATCTGGTCTTAGCAGCTCTTCTCAACCTTTGCTCATTTTTATTTCTGATAGTTAATTTCATTATTTTTTCTTAGCCTCTTTTTTGACTATTTGTTCATCTGCATACTTTATTCCTTTACCCTTATATGGTTCAGGCGGCCTTACTGATCTGATATCTGCAGCTACTTGTCCAACTTTTTGCTTATCTATACCGGAAATAACAATTTCGGTTTGCGAGGGGGTATCTATTGCAATACCATCTGGTATCTCAAAGTTAACGGGATGAGAATATCCTACGACTAATTCTAGTTTTAGCTTATCAGCTTTAGCTCTATAACCAACTCCTACAAGTAAAAGTTTTTTCTCCCAGCCTTTGGATACACCGGTGACCATGTTAGAGAGCAATGCACGGGTTGTGCCGCTCATAGCTGTTGATTCTGACTTCGCACTGACATTTAGGTGATTATCAGTATGTACAATCGTTACATCGTCTGACTTGACAAACTCTAATTTACCCTTTGGGCCCTCGATACAAACAGTGTTGTCTGTGACATTAAATTTGATGTCTGATGATAATTCTACTGGTTTACTAGCTATTTTAGACATACAACTACGAGATATAACAAATAATCTCTCCTCCACATTTCTTTTCTTTTGCTGACTTACCTGTCATTAAACCCTGAGA
>CAJWRL010000042.1 GCA_913046125.1 uncultured Gammaproteobacteria bacterium | reverse complement strand
ATAATATGAAAAGAGATAACAGGCATAGGAAGACATGGTCATACTGGAATACATATCAACATCCATTCGAACACTTGCAAGCCTATTCTAACAGCTCTCTTATAGTAAAAAACTCATCACAAACAACACTGGATTGTAATACATATAACTACTCTACAATTGACTCTAATGATTTTGATAATTTTGTTTTTTCTGAATTAGAACAAAGTGAAAACATAGATGTTATCTTTGATACAAATATTGAAGACATAGGACTAGAAGGTACTGAATATATTTTCAGAGTCTCAGAGAATCTCGATTGTAGCGCGCGTTATGTATTCGATAGCAGACCAAATAAATCACCCTTTAGTATGAAGCAAATATTTAAAGGAATTTTCGTTGAATTCCATGAACCCCTCGAAAACTTTAAAGCTCATCTAATGGATTTTTCAGATAAAGACCAGTTTCATTTTTTTTATAGTCTTCCATTGGGAAAAACTAAGTATTTATTTGAATCTACCTATTACACATCCCTAAATATGGATAGTGAATTAATGACTAATGAGGTTCATGATTATATTAGAGAAAGATATGGAGATGGTTATTCAGTAGTTCGAGAAGAGTATGGTGAAATACCCCTTACAACTAATATAAAACTAAACGAGAATAAATCCAATTATATCAAAATTGGTATTCCCGCAGGATCTACGAGAGCCTCTACAGGATATACTTTTTTAAATATCCAAAAACAAGCAGACGAATACATTAGAATGTTAAATGGGAAAAAATTCATTGAATATCCCAAGACTCTTAAGAACAAAATTCTTAGAAAAATGGATAACTTACTACTGATGATAATAAGAGATCATCCATCAGAAAGTAAAAAAATCCTTTTTGAAATGTTTAATCGTAATAAGGCAAAGAGAATTATTAGATTTCTCTCTGACACACCAACGCTGGTAGATATAATATCTATCATATGGAACATGCCTAAAGTAATATTCATCAAATATGCAATTAAGTCATTCACAGCATCAAAGATATAGTAAATATCAATTAATTCTTCTCACTAACCTGAGTGTTCTATCTTGGGTAATTCTCATTCTTGCACCAGGTCTAGTTTCTATTAATACTCAACTTATTTTACTTATTACAACTGTTACTATTATAGGTATACCGCATGGATACTTTGACTTTCTTGTTGCTAAAAAACTTTACTCCAACTCTGATTATTGGTTGAGCAAGTTTATCTTGGTCTATACAGCAACATCTTTGTTGTACTTATATGTATGGGTTATTTCACCGATTTTTGCACTGGTAGTATTCTTATTGATGGCTCAGTATCATTTTGCAGTTGAAGAATCAGGTAATTTAGATTCTAGGAATGTTATTTTGATGTTTATATTAGGGGGAGTGCCAATTTTTACACCAATAATTTTCCAGACGGAGGATGTTTTTAGTCTATTTGCTATTCTACTGAACCAAGAGATCTCTAACATTGTATTTTCTGCTCTTCATCAAACTATGTATATCTTTGCAGTACTAGCTGTAATATTTCTGTACGCACAAAGATTATTGTTGTTGTATGTTCTACTATTAATAAACTTTATATATCTCCCACCCCTATTATCATTCATTTTATATTTCTGTTTTCATCACTCATTAAGACACTACTTAGATGCATTGATAGATTCTAATTTATTTGAAAAAAAGATTTCATTAACTAAATATGTTTTTTTCTTTTTATTTCTAACAATTGCTTTCACTTTTATTACACTTTTTTTATTATCGTCATTAGCACAAATATCACTTGAGAGCGCAATAATAAAATATATATTTATTAGCTTGGCATGTCTCACACTTCCTCACTTGCTTTTAAATTCAATCTATGAAAAAAGATTCAGCAAAGAAAGCAAATAAGAGTTTACTAGATCTTATGGTAAATTAAGTAGATATATAAATTATTGTTGGGATGATCTTTGTTCCACCATAGCCCTCAACTGTTTGTGTTGGCATGATATATGCATCCTCTTAAGCATGCAAGATATAGGAATATACTTATGGTACCCAGCTCTTTTATTTCCGGCTATACCAATAATGCTTTTAGTGTTCACTAATAAATACACAGCACTCGCTATGCTGATTAGAAAATTACATGTTATGTCATATGATAATTCAGGCAACTATCTTTCGGCTGAGAGAATCCAAATACTTTCCTATAGATTATTATTACTTAGATGGATGCAATCTTTGTCTGGGGCTTCATTCTTGCTGAATCTGTTAACAATTTTATTTGGTTACATAGGTCTCATGAACATAGCACTAAATCTCTTTGGCGGTGCCGTATTTATCTTATCAATAGCAATTATCTTATTCATTATTGAGTCACAGCAGTCACATTATGCACTTAGTTTACATCTCAGAGATCTTGAAAAATACAGCAAAAATAGCTCTGATAAGTTATACAACTGAGCACATATATTTACATTATTACTCTTCTTTATTTTGATATTATGTAATATTAGAGGATGGTCAATAAAAAAAGGGGAGGTAAGTGATAATTATAGCTGAAATATCCTACTTTTTAAGAGACGTGAATGAATACGAGGAATATTCAAACAAATGAGCTCATCTGATATTTATAAATCTAAAGATTGGATTACTGAAAAAGCCTTTATAAAAAAAGATGATTATAAAGCTATGTACGAACAATCTATCTCTAAACCTGACGAGTTTTGGTTTGAGCAAGGACAAAGATTAGATTGGTTTACTCCCTATACAAAGGTTAGAGACTACTCATATGAAAAAGATGATCTATATATTAAGTGGTATGAAGATGGCGAACTTAACGCATCATTTAATTGCCTCGACCGACATATAGAGAAAAATGCTGGCAAGGTTGCAGTTATCTGGGAGGGAGATGATCCCTCTGATTCGAGAAAAATTACATATCAAGAACTACTCACAGAAGTATGTAAATTTTCTAATGGGTTAAAATCTTTAGGTGTAAAAAAAGGCGACAGAGTTACCATTTACATGCCTATGATTCCTGAAGCTGCCATTGCTATGTTGTCATGTGCCAGAATTGGCGCTGTCCATTCTGTTGTATTCGGAGGATTTTCTCCTGAGGCTCTCGCAGGTCGTTTAGAAGATTGTGATTCTAAATACATAATAACTGCGGATGAGGGCGTCAGAGGCGGTAAGACAATACCCTTAAAGGAAAATGTTGATAAGGCTATTTCCAAGGTAGAGGATTTTAAGAAATGTGTTGTCGTGAAAAGAACTGGTAATGCAATTAATTGGGACAGCAGTATTGATCACTGGTACGACGATCTAGTATCTTCAGCTTCAGCTATTTGTGAGCCCGAAAAAATGTCCTCTGAGGACCCGATATTTATTCTGTACACTTCTGGCTCAACAGGGAAACCAAAAGGTGTATTACATACCACGGGCGGATATCTTGTATATGCATCTATTACACATCAATATATTTTTGATTGTCATGAAGACGATATTTACTGGTGCACTGCAGATGTGGGATGGGTAACCGGACATTCTTATATAATTTATGGACCATTGTGTAATGGGTCTACAACAATTATGTTTGAAGGAGTTCCAAACTATCCAACACCCAGTAGGTTTTGGGAGATTGTTGATAAGTATGAGGTCAATATTCTATATACCGCACCTACAGTCATAAGAGCACTTATGTCTGAAGGTAAAGGGCATGTTGATAAGACATCTAGAAAATCTCTCCGAATCTTGGGAAGTGTAGGAGAACCAATTAATCCTGAGGCGTGGCGTTGGTATTATGACGTGGTTGGAAATTCTGACTGTCCAATTGTGGATACCTGGTGGCAAACAGAGACAGGAGGCATTATGATAACGCCACTTGTCGGAGCTATTGATATGAAACCGGGTTCAGCAACACTACCATTTTTTGGAATCGAACCAGTTTTAGTTGATGATAATAACAACGAAATTAAAGGTCCTGGGGAAGGCAGTTTATGTATAAATATGTCATGGCCTGGTCAAATGCGAACAGTTTACGGTGATCACAAAAGATTTATAGATACATATTTTACTCAATATCCTGGTCGTTATTTTTCAGGAGATGGATGCAGAAGGGATGAAGATGGTTATTATTGGATAACCGGGAGAGTGGATGATGTCATCAATGTTTCAGGACACCGCTTGGGTACTGCAGAGGTAGAGTCCGCGCTTGTGCTTCATAAAGACGTATCAGAGGCAGCAGTAGTTGGATATCCCCATAAGATTAAAGGTCAAGGACTGTATGCTTTTGTTGCATTGAATAAAAATGTCAAACCAAGTACTGGTCTTGAAAATGAGTTACTACAATGGGTTAAACAAGAAATTGGATCAATAGCTAAGCCTGATTTCTTACAATTCACTGAGGGGCTGCCAAAAACTCGATCAGGTAAAATTATGAGAAGAATTTTGAGAAAGATTTCTATAAATGATTATAATAATCTTGGAGATACCTCTACTCTTGCTGACTCCACCGTAGTAGAAGGTCTCATAAAAAATAGGAAGAATATTTAGTATGATAGACATAGTTAAAAAAAGAGTAATAGACTGGGATAATCAATTAAGAAAAGAAAAACATTTCAATGAAAAGTTCGGAACTAATTTGTCACCAAGCTCTGTAAAAGAACTTACGGGCTCTTTTCGGAGGTTGACTGAAAAAAGTAAATCAAAAATTGGAGATGGAACCTTACAACAATGTGAGGAATTTTATCTTTCTTTAGACTTGATGAAACAGAATCAATACACACACATATGCAAGAATCGAAGTGCTGCATTCTATAAGATTGGAGACGAACCAGATTCTGATAAGGAAAATTCTGAATACCAAAGACAATTTTCTGAGTGGGATGAAAAACTTAATGAATTCAAAGCTCAAAATAATTGGGACAAGTTCAGCAAATAGCCGTATGTGCGGAAGGTACACTCTTACAAACAAGAAAGAAGTAAAGAAAAAATTTGAAATAGATATCGAACAAAACTTCAATATCTGCCCTAGTTCAAAAGTTCTTGTGTATACAAATAAGCCTGAGTGGATGGAATGGAACTACTCACCATCTTGGGCAAAAAAGCCAATGAATCTAATAAATGCTAGATATGAGACTATTGATGAGAAACCGTCTTTTAAAGATATGAACAGGTGTGTTTTTATCATGGATGGTTGGTATGAATGGAAAAGATATTTTAATTGGAGTAAAAGAGAGAATGTTAAAGATCCTTATTATCATCATCTCAACAGCGATATTATATTTGTAGCAGGGTTATACCATGGTGGTAGATGCGTTTGTGTGACAAAAAAATCTGTTAAGCCGATCTCTGATATACATAATCGTCAGCCATTATTATTAGAAGAATCACAAATAGAAAAATGGATAGGTGGTGATTATATCCTTAGAGACAATCTTTCAAAAAATATCCAAATTCATAGAGTATCAACTTATGTGAATTCTCCAAAAAACAATGATGCGAATTGCGTAAAACCTATATAGAGAGTGTATTTAAGAATTTAGAGAAGAAAAATAAAATGACAGAAGCTATAACATCGTAAAGTGGGGAAGCTTCAGGGTATCCGTAATTCCACAATATTATTAAAAGTACCCAGATGATAAATACAATCATTTATCGGATTTTATCTAGTAATATCAATTTCTTATCACTAAATTCAGCTTCCGTGATGATGCCGCGATCTCTTAGATCAGCCAGTTTCTCAATCTGAGATAGTATTTGAGTATTACCATCATTGAAAGTCTGATCATTATTGTTCGATCCCATAAGATCTAATTCATCATTAAAAAGCTTATAAAAGAACGTATCTTTTTTTTCTGTAGCATCTTTTTTCGTATAGCCTATCTTATTGTGAGGAGCTGGTCTTGCTTTATCATCAGCAATAACCTGCATTGATAAAAAAGCTATAGCTATGAATAGAATACTTCTCATATGTGCATTATATGACTTATAAGAATTAAAATCATTCTTCTGTTAAGGTTTTCACAAAGAATTTTTGTACTTTATCGAGTGTAATTTTGGTAGCTTTGGAATTATATTTAACAGTTACTCCCTTAACCGAACATTTATTTAAAAAGAATTCACTTAGTTCGGGCGTATTTATAATCGTTCCATTCATATTTTGAATTTCGCCATTATTGGTTATTGTCAGTGTGCAGTCTAAATTCATTACCATCAGGTTAGGAAGTTTCTCAAATGTAAATCCAAAGTATAAAAATGGGTTATCAAAACCATGTCTTGCATTTTCTATTGATAAAAATTCAATTTTCCCATCATTTCTAAAAAATTTTGAATATAAATTTCTACATGCAGCTTCAGGCGTCAAATCATCATCAGCACCCGTGATCATTAAAAGTGGAGTCTCAGTCTCGGACGCACCAGGGAATGTGAATCCACAGTAAGGGTATATAGCAACTGCAGATTGAAATCTATGTTCTGTAGGAATCAGATCATTGACGAATTTAAAATGCGATAAAATTGGACCTACTCCACCTTGCGACCAGCCAAGGTAGCCAATATTTTTAATCCTGGTATTTGTTTTCAATAAGCTTAAAGCAGCATATGCATCGTTCATAAAAGTTATTCCCGATACTTTGGAAAAAGTTTTATCATATTTGATCTTTCTCGCAGAATAATGATCAATTTGAAAGACAATCAGACCACTATCCGTAAGTAGATCTACATATTTTTTATGATATCGTCTTTTGCCTCCAGATCCATGAGTCATGATGACAGCATCGTAAACCTCTCTTTTGACTTTCGGTAAAAATAATTCACCATTTATAGTAATATTTTTTTTATTTGTGTAGTTCAAATCATAGCTATCGATTGATTCAAAACAAACAATAGCCTCTGAATTAACATCTATAGTAGTTTGTGGATTTGTGTTTTCACATGGATTACTGATTTTTCTTGAACAAGATGTCATTAACATCACAATAAATATCCAAAATATAGTTCTGTTAAGCATTAACGTTACTTAAGCTGAGAAATATTTGTCTTGTAGTCTTCTAAAATAGAAATGATTTGATTATCAGTGTTATATGGGTCAGGCAGTAGTGAGCTTGGTATCTCAAGTTCTTTAAACTCAATTTTGATATCAGGCATGATCCCATTCTCATGTATATGTCTATCATTTGGAGTGTAGTACTTAGCTGTTGTAAGCTTAAGAGCAGACCCATCCATCATTTCTTGTATCGATTGAACGGAAGCCTTACCAAAAGATTTTTCACCATAAATTATGGCTCTTTTATGATCTTGAAGAGCACCAGCTACAATTTCTGAAGCAGACGCAGATCCACCGTTTATAAGAACATATAGAGGTAAACCCTCGAGGATATCCTCACTGTTTGCAAAATACTCTAGATCAGAATTATTTGTACGTCCTTTTGTATAGACAATCTTTCCTGATTCTAAAAATAAATCAGATATACCTACAGCAGAACCAAGGA
>CAJWRL010000041.1 GCA_913046125.1 uncultured Gammaproteobacteria bacterium | reverse complement strand
TTGGTGTTAATGAGTATGCATCACTGATTTCCTCTTTAGTTACAATAGCGTCAGAAATCTTTTTATAGAATGTCTTGTCGTATTTCTCAACTAATAGTCTCAAGCCACTATCTCCACTTTCTCTAATTTTTTTTAAAATCTTATTTACTGTCTTCTCTACAGACTCATAATTTCCTTGTTCAAAAGATAAATGATCACGTAGCTTCTTGTCGAAGTTAGCTTGAGATGTGTTCAATGTTTTAATTTTCATAAGCTCTTCTCAGTGTGTCATCTAAACCTAAAATAATATCTTCAGTTTCTTTCCATCCAATACATGAATCCGTTATACTCTGCCCATATTTCAGTTTATCTCTGCTAGCGATTTTTTGGTTTCCTTCTTCTAGATTACTCTCGAGCATAATGCCGATTATATTTTTCTCTCCTGAGAGTAGTTGATCTTTAACATTATCAACAACCTTAGATTGCATTTTAAAATCTTTATTACTATTTGCATGGCTTGCGTCAATCATTATATTTGCGGTCATTCCATTTTGCTCTAATATTCTAGTAGAATTTTTGACATCTTCTGATCCAAAATTAGATTTATTGTTACCTCCTCTATGTATTATGTGGCAATCGTCATTACCTGCAGTATTAAATATTGCTGATTTTCCCTCCTTTGTGACTGATAAAAAACTATGCGAATGTCTGGCAGCATTCATTGCATCAATCGCTATTTGTAAACTTCCATCTGTACCGTTTTTGAAACCTACCGGACATGATAGGCCAGAGGCCAACTCTCTATGGCTTTGACTCTCTGTTGTTCTTGCTCCTATTGCACCCCAACTTATAAGATCAGATAGATACTGTGGGCTTACTAAATCTAAAAATTCATGCCCACACGGTATTTCCATTTCTGCTAGATCTATTAATAGCTTTCTTGCTATTTTTATTCCTTTGTTAATTTTAAAAGATCCATCTAGATCGGGGTCGTTTATCAGGCCCTTCCAGCCTATAACTGTTCTTGGTTTTTCAAAGTAAACTCTCATGACTATTAGACAGCTATCAGATAGTAAAGATGAAAGTTTCTTTAATCTAGTTGCATACTCTTTGGCAGCATCTACATCATGGATTGAGCACGGACCAACGACGATCATAAATTTTTTAATAGATTTATTGAGAATATTTTTAATCTGATTTCGAGCGTTGATGATAGTAGCAAAACCTTTATCCGATGGTGAAATGGAATCAATTATTTCCTGAGGACTTACAAGTTCTTGGGTATTAATTATTCGAAGGTCGTCAGTTTTACTTTTCATAATTTTATCCTATCAACAAATGAGTTAATTTCTTTTCTTTTAATTTTGTAGGAAACCCTATTTGCAATTAATAAAGACGAAACCTTTGTTATTGTATCATGCACTCTTAATCCGTTTTCCTTTAGCGTCTTTCCAGTCTCTACGATATCAACAATAAAATCAGATAAGCCCAAAACAGGAGCTAATTCAATTGAGCCATACAGCTCTAAAATTGAACACTGGAAACCAATATTCTCAAAATATTTTTTTGCGATATTTGGATATTTAGTTGCAACTTTCATGTTATTGAAATATTTAGTTTTAGCTTTTCCCGCAACAGCTAGCTTACATTTTGAGATGGTCATGTCACACAAGCGAAAATGATTATTTTTGTCATCTTCCATTAGGGTATCTAATCCGACAATTCCCAGATCAATTTTCCCAGAATCAATATATACTGGGACGTCTGAAGCCTTGATAACAATTATCTCTAGATTATCCATATTTGTTGGAATAATTAACCTACGAGAATTCATGGGGTTAACCTGGCACAATATATTGACTTTTTCGAGTGCCGTTACTGCTTGCTCTAAGATTCTTCCCTTTGATATAGCTAATCTAATCATGGATATGCATTTTACATAGGTTTTCTTGAAATCCTAGCACCAATTAACTGAAGTTTTTCTTCAATACAGTCATATCCTCTATCGATATGATAAACCCGTCCAATCTCTGTAGTACCTTTTGCAGCAAGACCAGCTAAAATCAGACTTGCCGAAGCTCTTAGATCAGTAGCCATTACAGGGGCACCCAGTAACTCTTTGCTGCCTGATATTTCTGCAACATTATCGTGAACTCTTATTTTTGCTCCCATTCTTATTAATTCTTGTGCATGCATAAATCTGTTTTCAAAAATATTTTCTTTTACGGAACTGTCTCCATCCGCGATACAATTTAATGCAGTCATTTGAGCTTGCATATCAGTGGGGAAAAAAGGGTATGCATTTGTCTCAATATTTATCGCCCTTGGCCTTTTGCTCATTTTTACCCTGACAGAATCTTTTAGTATTTTTATATCAGCACCAGATTGGATAAGCTTATCTATTACAGCACGGCTGTGCTCAGGGACGATATTATTTATCTCTATGTCACCTCGCGTGATTGCTGCCGCTACCATAAAAGTTCCTGCTTCAATTCTATCAGGTAGTGGTTTGTGTCTAGTACCCTTTAGCGAATCCACGCCCTGAATTGTAACTTTATCAGTACCAAAACCGCTAACTTTAGCGCCCATTTTATTAAGGAAAAGACACAAATCGGAGATTTCAGGTTCACTAGCAGCATTATTAATCGTGGTTGTACCTTTAGCCAGTGTTGCAGCCATAATAATATTCTCTGTACCAGTTACAGACTTTCGTGGAAAAAAAATCTCAGTGCCTTTTAGCTTTTTAACCTTCGCTGTGATATAACCATTTTCTACAGAAATACTTGCTCCCATTTTTTGTAGTGCAACTAAGTGCATGTCGACTGGTCTCATACCAATCGCACATCCGCCAGGTAGAGACACTTTAGCCTCGCCATACTTAGCCAACAAAGGACCAAGAACGAGAATTGATGATCGCATTGTTTTAACAAGCTCATAAGGTGCATATAAATTGTGAATAGTTGATGGATCCAAACTAATATCCATAAACTCATCCATAGTGACACTTATGCCCATCTGGGTTAGTAGTCTCGTTGTAGTAGTGACGTCTTGAAGATGAGGAACATTCTCAAGCTCAACTTGACCATCAGAAACCATTACTGAGGCACACAACATAGGCAAGACAGAATTTTTTGCCCCAGAAATTCTGACTGAACCAGATAATGATTGTTGCCCATCTATTAATAATTTATCCATAGATATTTTTTAAGTTTGTTTCGGTATTTTAAAAGTTTATACTCAATAAAGCTATGATTAAAAAAATATCATTTATTTATAGGCAATACCTGCTTGGTCATCCAGTTTTAGTACTATTTTTTTTAGCTATTATTCTTGTTATATCTGCGACTAACATTAAAAATTTTACGTTAGATGCATCCGCGGATACACTAATACTCGAAGATGATCGTGATCTGAAAATTTTTCGTAATATTAGTGAAAGATACAAGTCATCAGATTTTATGATCTTAACTCTCACAGATAAGAACAAAAATATTTTTTCTTCTGACACACTTCGATTGATAGACACCTTATCTAGAGAAATAAAGACAATTCAAAACATAGATTCTGTTACATCCATAACTAATATTCCTCTAGTTACAAGTTCAGAAAAGCCGCTTACTGAATTAATAAATGATATCCCAAACATTCTAAGTGAAGGTATAGACAGAGATCGTGCTAAAGAGGAAATACTTACGAGTCCAATATATAAAGATCTAATAATTAGTTCTAATGCTAAAACTACTGCTATGCAGCTCGTAATTAAGAAGAATGAGAGTTTATCAAATGCTCTAAAGCAAAGGAATTTACTTTTTGAAAAATATAAAGAAGATAAAAGTATTGAGGACCAATATCTACAAGCAAAAATCAAATATCAAAATCTAGCTAACAAAGAAAAACAAAAGATAAAGCTTTTGATTAGAGAAATAAGAAAAGTTCAAAGCTCTTACTCAAACGATAGGTATGAAATTAGATTGGGTGGAATACCGATGATCACTGACGATATGATTACTTTTATAAAAAATGACCTCATCAACTTTGGATTCGGGGTTCTGCTATTCATTCTTATTACTTTAGTCATTATCTTCAGAAAGTTCATATGGGTTGCAGCGCCGATAGTTAATTGTATTTACGCTGTATTATTCATGATTGGTTTACTTGGGTATATGGACTGGAAAGTAACGGTTATATCATCTAATTTTATCTCGTTAATGTTAATCCTTACTTTATCCATGAACATTCATATAATCGTCAGGTACAGACAAATTTTCTCCTCGGGAGATGGTGATAAGTTTTATTCGATCCATCAAACCACAAAGAAAATGATATGGCCATGCTTATACACAGCGCTTACAACTATAGTGGCATTTGCGTCATTAGTATTCAGTGATATTAAGCCAGTTATAGATTTTGGTTATATGATGGTGATAGGTCTTACTACGTTATTTATAACATCATTCACGTTACTGCCCTGTTTTATCCTAGTTTTCTCAAATAAAGATAATTCTACTATTAGCAATGAACAAACAAAAAGTTACATTGTGGACTCACTATCAAATGTAGCGCTTAAGTTTGGAAAACACATTTATGCTATTGTTGCGGTGATATCGGTCATCACGCTATATGGCATAACACAACTCAAAGTTGAGAACAGCTTCATAAATTATTTCAGGTCAGATACTGAAATACATAAAGGTATGAAGCTCATTGATAATCAACTGGGTGGGACTACACCCATGGATATTATTATTAAATTTCCTGACTCGAAAGATATTGAGGATGATGAGGAGTTTGATGAATTGTTGGGAGATAGTGAGGAGTCTGAAGAGTCAAATTGGTTTACAACTGAAAAAATTAATAAAATTAAGTATGTACACGATTATCTGAATAATAATGAGTATATAGGTAAAGTATTATCTCTTGCATCATCCATACGGGTTGCTGAAATTGTCAATGATGATAAAGAACTTAACAGTCTGGAAATGTCCCTTCTCTACAAACAACTCCCAGTAGAAGTAAAGGATATTGCAGTTAATCCATACTTGTCCATAGAAGATAATGAAGCAAGAATCAACATAAGAGTATTAGATTCAAATCAAAATTTGAGGCGGGCAGATCTAATTGAAAAGATTAGAACTGATCTTAACAATGACGATTATCTTAAATCAGAAGTTATAACAATCACTGGAATACTTTTACTTTACAACAATATGCTTCAAAGCCTATTTGATTCTCAAATAAAATCTCTCGGCTTTGTGATGCTAATTATCGCATCAATGTTTTTGATATTGTTCAGATCTATCAAACTAATGATTATTGGTATTATTCCAAATCTTCTATCCGCGCTTTTAGTGCTTGGGATAATGGGCATTATAAATTTACCGCTAGATATGATGACTATCACAATCGCTGCAATAACCGTTGGAATTGCGGTGGATAATAGCATTCACTACATATATCGCTTCAAGGAGGAATTTGAGAATATTGAAACTTATGAAGACACAGTAAAAACATGTCATTCGAGCATAGGGAGAGCTATCTTCTTCACAGGTATTACAGTAATATTTGGATTCTCTATTCTGATCCTGTCAAATTTCATACCTACAATCATATTTGGGACTTTAACGGGGCTCGCAATGCTCGTTGCACTTGTATTAGTGCTAACGTTACTACCAAGATTACTGATTTCTATGAAACCGCTATAGAGAAAATTGCTATTCCCTCAGCGATATTATTAATGACTCAATGCCGCTCTCTGATACATGCTCTCGGAAATCTGCTCTGTAATTTTTCATCAAGCTTATACCATCAAAAATGATATCGTAGACTTTCCATTTATCTGATTTTTTAATCAATCTGTAATCAACAGCAATATCACCACCAGGAATCAAATACTTTGATTTTACATAAGCTATATTCTCTCTTTTGCCGGGCTCATAAGGCAAGAAAACAACCTTTTCACCATCAAATGCTGTAATAGATTTCATATATGTACTAGTCATCCTGTATTGAAATGCTTCGACGAAATCGTCTTTTTGGCTTGTAGATAAATCTGTCCATATTTTTTTTCCAAGAATGATTTTCGACATCAGTTTAATATCAAGTTTTGGCATTACAACAGAATTCATTTTACCTCTAAGAAATTCCTCGTCAGTTTCAAATCTATCTTTATATTTGGTGACAAGGAGTGATATCTCTTCGACAGAATCCTTCAAAAAACCATCAGGAGTATCGTTTGAAAACGCAATATTTGTAATCAATAAAAATGCCAGGAAAAGTGATGTTTTTTTAATCATAAAGTCCATTTTAGTATATAATCAAGAATTATGTTACAGGGTAAATCAAATAAATTTTCTTTATTTTCAATAGTGCTACGAGCAACCATGGTGACTTTTGTAGTTTTATTAAGTCTGAGCGCTTCACATGCATCAGAAGACGATCCGCTTGAGCCTATGAATAGAGTCATTTTTGGCTTCAATGAAGTAATAGATGATAATATATTAGAGCCTGTAGCTGAGGGTTATAGATTTATTACGCCTGATCCCATTGAGGAAAGTGTAAGTAATTTTTTTAATAATCTTGGAGAAATTAATACAATTGTGAACAGCGCACTGCAAATGAAACTCGATAAAACCGTATCATCAACGAGTAGATTTGTTATTAACTCGTCCGTTGGAATTTTTGGATTATTTGATGTCGCGACCTCTCTAGGTATACAGAGACATCGTGAAGACTTCGGTCAAACACTGGGGTACTACGGAGTTTCGTCTGGTCCATATCTAGTTTTACCATTTTTTGGACCAAGCTCATTTAGAGATGCTCCAGGCTTCTATGTTGATGTAATGATAGAAAAAGATATTTCTCCCATTCATACGGAATTACATCATGAGGAGAGACAAGCCATACAAGCTACCAATGTAATTGACACTAGGGCTAATCTACTCAAGGCCACAAAAATTCTCGATACAGCAGCTAAAGATAAATATATTTTTCTGAGAGAATCATATCTACAGAGAAGAGCAAAACTGGTTACAGACGGCAAAGACGTACAAGACTTTGAAATTGACGTTCTTGAAATCAATTATTAAACATACAGTTATCTCATATAAACTTCATATGTCATGATAGAACCCGTATTTTTTTTAGTTCTGGGATTGACGCTCTTATTAGTGGGGGCTAACCTACTAGTCACGTCAACCGAGCGATTCTCATCTGCATATTCAATTTCTGGATTCGCTGCTAGTTTTTTCATCATTGGTATAGCAACCTCTGCGCCTGAAATATTTATATCCATAGAATCTGCACTTGAAAACGAGACTATCCTGGCTGTAGGTAATTCAATTGGTTCAAATATATCTAATATTGCTCTGGTTTTTTGTTTATCTGTTCTCTTCATCAAACAAAAAGATAAAGTGATGATTTTACCTAAAAATATGTTCACTGGTATGATTCTCTTGACGTTAAGTTTATTTACTCTAATTATATTCGATAGTTTATTTAATGCTTTTGATGCATTAGTTCTGTTTCTGGTATTTGTAGTGATATTATTTTTCTTAAACAGAGAAAAATATAATATAGATTCTACTCGTAAAGAAAGTTCTGAGAGTTTTAGTATACTAAATATCAGTCTCCTATCACTAGTTGGAGTTTTGATGTTGAT
>CAJWRL010000040.1 GCA_913046125.1 uncultured Gammaproteobacteria bacterium | reverse complement strand
CCTACGACCTACTGGTCCCAAACCAGCCGCGCTACCAAGCTGCGCTACACCCCGTTTTTTGGATATTATACCTATACTAGATATATATTAAATATATCTAGTGTTTAATTTTCCAGGAAACTCCATCAGAGCCATCACTAAGAGCAACGTTCATATCTGAGAGTAAATCTCTTAATCGGTCTGCCTCGATATAATCTTTATTTTTTCTGGCAGCTTCCCTCAGAGAGATAAGAGATTCAATTTTATCAACTAGAGACTTGTCTATAGTAATTTTGTTAGATTTAATGCCTAAAAGACCGCAATTATGTCTTAGCTTTGGCAATACGCGACTATCTCTCTTAGCGTCTCGTGCCTGCTTACTAATATACTGTAGTGCATTAGGTGTATTCAAATCGTCGCAAAGAAGATCAATAAATTTATCATCTCTCTCTGTTGTCATAGATGATTCAATTTCAAGAGAAGAGGTTATCTTTTCGTAGATGTTGCGTGAGTTATTCATAGTATCTTCTGTCCAATTCAAAGGCTGTCTGTAATGTGCACTCATCAAAGCAATTCTAACTATAATGGGATTTTCCACCTCTAGGATATCTGAAACTGATATGACATTACCCAATGATTTTGACATTTTTTTCTTATCTACTAATACGATCCCATTATGAAACCAATAATTACAATAATCTGATGAAGAGCAGCATGATCCTTGAGCAATTTCATTTTCATGATGTGGGAATATTAGATCATTTCCTCCACCATGAATATCCAGAGTTGCATCATTACCTATAATGCTTTTAATCATACTAGTGCACTCAATGTGCCACCCGGGTCTGCCATATCCCCAAGGACTATCCCATCCACAAGACTTATGGGATGAGGGTTTCCATAATACAAAATCCTTTGGATTTCTCTTATATGGCTCGGGTTTGATTCTTGCTCCATCTATTAGATCTTCAGATTTTTTATTTGATAGAGAACCATATTGGCTAAAGGACTCCATATCAAAAACAACATGACTATCTGCAATATATGCAGACTTATTGTTTAATATTTTTTGAATAGTATCAATTATGTTATCTATATTTTCAGTAACTTTCGGTTCGTGTGTTGGTTTTAACATATTTAGCTTCAACATATTAGCTTGATAGACTCTTGTGATATCTTCTGTAAGTCTATTTATATCCACACCAAGCTTGTCTGACTCAATAATGATTTTATCATCAACATCAGTGAGGTTTCTAATATATGTTACATTATCGAACAGCTCACTGAGAATACGATAGAACAGATCGCCTATCAAAGCTGCCCTGGCATTACCAATGTGTGGTTCACTGTATACAGTTGGGCCACAGACATACATATTTACTTCACCATGGTTGTGAGGCACGAATTGCTCTTTTTTATTTGTTAAGGTGTTGTAGATGTATAAATTCATTTAATGTATTATTGTTTTGAATGTTTGGAATTAGTAAAGTTAAATACATACTTTTTTTATTAGTTTTCATAACTACGAGCTCATGTAGTGACATTATACATGATAATAATACTTCAAAGGAGACCAAATTGATTAAGCTTTCAACAAACATGGGTGACATAACCCTTGAACTATACACAGATAAAGCCCCAGAAACAGTGGCCAACTTTCTCAAATATACTAAAGAGGGTAAACTGAATGGCACAATATTTCATAGGGTGATCCCTAACTTTATGATACAAGGTGGAGGTCATTTACCAGATATGTCGCAGATTGATACTTTTGATCCAATAATCAATGAATCAAGCAATAATATTAGCAATAAAAAAGGCACTATTGCCATGGCTAGAACAAGTAGCCCTAATTCAGCGACTTCACAATTTTTTATTAATTTAAGAGACAATGAATTTCTTGATAAAGCAAATGCTGCAGATGGATATGGATATTGTGTTTTTGGACAAGTCACTGAAGGTATTGAAATAGTAGAACAGATTGGAGGCGTGGCAACAGGTAATAATGCTGGGCACTCAGATGTTCCAATAGAAAATGTACTCATAAACAGCGTGGAAGTCATTGAATAAAATTTATGGCAATAAGTTTCATTTCTGACTTACATCTTGATAAATCAAGACCTCATATAAATAAATATTTTATTGAATATCTTAATCATTTAGATAATAGCGTCACGGATCTGTATATTCTTGGAGATTTATTTGAG
Organism: uncultured Gammaproteobacteria bacterium; assembly: GCA_913046125.1. Classification (GTDB taxonomy): domain Bacteria; phylum Pseudomonadota; class Gammaproteobacteria; genus CACLCV01. The sequence continues at coordinate 5,838 of CAJWRL010000040.1, read as the reverse complement.
TATTGGGTAGGTGACGATGATCCTATGGATGGACTTGGAGAAGTTCGGAGCGCAATCACTGATCTAGGTAAAAAAATTAATATTTGGTACATGCACGGAAACAGAGATTTTCTGGTTTCAAAAAGTATATGTAAAGACTTAAAAATTAATTTATTGGATGACCCAACAGTTATCGATATAGGTAATGTGAAAATATTACTTCTGCATGGTGATACTTTGTGTACTGACGATAATGAATATCAAAATTTTAGGTCAATGGTGCGATCTAGCGCCTGGCAAAAAGAGATGCTATCTAAATCCCTTGAAGAAAGATTGGCCATAGCAAACAACTTAAGAGAGAAAAGTATAGAGGCAAATAGATTAAAGGGGGAGGATATTATGGATGTAAATAACACTGAGGTCATGAATATAATTGAAACATATAAACCAAATGTGATTATTCACGGGCATACTCACAGACCGAACATTCATCGGCATAATGAAGTGATTAGATATGTTTTAGGTGATTGGTACAATAATTTTTTTATTTTGACTTATGATAATGATAAATTTTATATTAATAAAGGCATATTAAAATAATTTATCACCAAGTAAATTTATATCGGGGTATACTTGCATAAAAATTTTTCTGATTATAGATCTCATATTTGATATAGTTTTTTCACACATAAGAGTATTTATAAAAAAAGACTCTAAATCGGATCCAAGAATAGAGGTTTTAGTCTCTACTGACAGGTCTAATTTAAATCCTTCATTATAGTCATAATAGTAATATTTATCGTTTATCAGAGTCTCATTCTCAGAAAGAGAGATCTCATAGCCTAAGTTTTGAAGAAGATTCTTTTCAAATAATAAAGCTAACCTTCCTAAGCTATCATTGGTGTCTGATAAGTTTATCAAAAACTCTTTATAATATATATAAACCTTATCAAAATCATATCCATCTTTAAGTGTTTTATACAGCAACTCGTTTACGTATAAACCAAGGAGATAATATTTTTTGTCAAAAACATACTGGTTAAGTACTTCAAATTTCGTTAGATATGGTAATGAGTATTTATCATTGAATGTAAAACTATATTCATTAAAAATTGAAAATCTAAAGCGATCTTTGTTTGTATGTTTTCCTTTGAATATAAGTGATTCAATACCTCCTTGACTAGTGAAGATGTTTAAAATACTACTAGTCTCTCTGTAATCTCTTGTATGAATTAAGAAGCCGTTATGAGTTTTGTACATTCAATCTATATACCCAAAATCTTTAAGTAAATCTTGATTATTTTTCCAGTTTTCTTTTACAAGTACATATAGAGATAGATTGATTCTCTTATTTAGAAGCGATTCAATATTCTTTCTAGCTTTGATGCCTATTGCTTTGATCATTTTGCCATGCTTTCCAATAATAATTTTTTTATGATTCTCCTTTGTGACTATTATTTCCGCATTTATTTGATTAATATTTTTCTGTTTATCATATGATATGATGCGGACAGCTGATTCGTAAGGTAACTCTTCATTCGTACTATTAATCAAAGATTCTCGTATTAACTCCTGTATAATATAAAGATCATTTTTTTTATCAATTTTATATTTCGTAAAATTATTTATATTTTCAATTTTAGACAAAATATTATCAACTAGTACACTTATTCCGATATTTTCTTTTATTGATATCATAGAGTAGTCTTTAGTATTCAATTCTTGCTCTAAAAGGGTCGTATATTTATTATTTTGCTTTTGATCAATCTTGTTGACACATATAATATATGGCTTATTAGACGAGTATATATCCTCCATTATTGCCAATTCATAATCATAGGAGTCTTGTAGCTGCGTCAATAGTATTATGAGATCGCAATTAGTAAAATGTTTTTGAGCATTACTTTTCATCGCTTTTGCTAAAAGATTGTTATCTGTGATAGAAATGCCCGGTGTGTCGATGAATTGTATTAAAAAATCTTTTAATTTAAAGTCATAGAAAGTAGAAAGTCGCGTTGCATGTATTTTTTTTGACACAAGAGAAATGTGATTTTGTGTCAAATGATTGATTAATGAGGATTTTCCGACATTACTTTTGCCTAAAATTAATAACTTAACTTTTTTCATCGATCTTATTTAGAATAGTCTGAGCAAGAATCTGTTCTGAGGATTTTATTTTATTAGAATGCATTTGCTCATTGATATTTAGTTGAGGGATTTTACATGACACTAAATATTTGAAAGATTTTTTTGATGATTTTCGAGATGTATAAGTTGGAAGTGGGATTTTTTCGCGATGCAAATACTCTTGTAACTGTGATTTTGAATCTTTTTTTAGTAAGCCATCAGATACAAGGGGTTGAAATATTGTATCGAGAATTTTCTTTACAGTTTGATTATCACTATCAAGATATATAGCTCCTAAAACAGATTCAAAGATATCTGAAGATATTCTTTTACCATCTAAGTTATTATTGATCTTATCTATAGGCTCTTTTAAATCTAAGGAGTGATAAATTTTTTCTAGACATTCAGTGTTAACTAATTTTTGTCTCATTATAGTTATATCTCCCTCACTAATATGTGGATACTTAGTAAACAACATTTCAGTTATGTATAACTGCAAAACAGCATCACCTAAAATCTCAAGCCTTTCATAATTATTTGATGAAGATATACTTTTGTGAGTAAATGCAGTTATAAAGTAGTTAATATTATTGATCTTATAATTAAAGGATTTATTTATAGACTTTATAATATTATTTTCTAAATCCTTATTCAATTTTATTGCCTACTCTATCAAAAAAACTATAATAACTGTCAAAATTCCAAAACATCCAAATGTAGAATGCTTTACCAACTAAATTTTCTCTTGGAACAGGTCCCCAATATCTACTATCATTTGAGTTATCACGGTTATCTCCTAATACGAAATAAGTTTCATCTGGAACCTGATATTCAAAATTAAAAGGCGGGCTAGATTGATTAAGAATAAGATACTCTTTAGATGAATTATTCTCAATGTAGACCTGTCCGTCAGCTATCTCTACAGGATCAAAATTATGACCGATTTGAGTATGGGAATATTCAATATTATTGACATAAAGACGTTTATTTTTATAGATTATCCTATCACCAGGTAAACCAACTATCCTCTTGATATAATTAATTTTTTTATTTTCTGGATATTTAAACACAACTACATCTCCCCTCTGTGGATCCTCGTTGTCAATTAAAGTTATATCAGTAAGCGGAAGTTTATATCCGTAAATATTTTTATCAACTAATATAAAATCACCTATCATTAATGTTGGGATCATAGAACCAGATGGTATTTTGTATGGCTCTATAAAAAATGATCTTATTATTAGTACGACGAATAAAATCGGAAAAACAGAACTTGAGAATTCTCTAATATTTCTAAGAATTGAGTTATTGATACTGACTATACTAAATATGCCAGTAATGAGTGTTGCTATTACAAGTATGAGCGTGAAATCCATAGAACTAATCAGATGTGGATAAAAATTTATAAAATGCTTCTCTTGGAATTTCTACATTACCTATCTTCTTCATTTTTTTCTTACCCTCTTTTTGTTTTTTGAGAAGTTTCATTTTTCGTGTTACATCACCCCCGTAGAGCTTAGCAGTAACATCTTTTCGATATCCTCTGATAGAGGTTGAGGAAAGGACTTTTGATCCAACACATCCTTGTATTGTGATTTCAAAGTTCTGTCTTGGAATCAATTTTTTTAGGTTTTCTATTAATTCTTTTGACCTTTTATACGCATTATCTTTATGCAGTATTTGTGACAATGCATCCACCTTTTTTTTATTTACATGTATATCAAGTCTCAACATTTTACTTTCTCGATAGTCAATTATATCGTAATCATAGGATGCGTAGCCTTTTGATGCAGATTTAAGAGTGTCGAAAAAGTCATATATTATCTCAGATAAAGGAATTTCATAGCGTATCTCAACCATATTTGAACGATATATCAAGTCCTGTTGTGCACCTCTTTTTGATGTACAAAGCTCAATTACTGAACCAAGATATTGAGAGGGTGTTACAATTGATATCAGTGCGATGGGTTCGTAATAACATTTAAGACTATTATCATCAGGTAGATCGCTTGGTTTTCTGATGTCCAGCGTTTGTCCTTTTTTATCTTCTATTCTATAAGTAACTGAGGGAACAGTCATAAGAAATTCAAGATTATACTCGCGCTGAACTCGCTCTCTTATTATCTCCATATGAAGTAAGCCTAGAAATCCACATCGAAATCCATGTCCTAAAGATTGAGAGCTCTCTGGTTCATATGTAAAGGAATTATCATTGAGAGATAATTTATCTAATGCTTTTTTTGATTCTTGATAATCATTCGAATCAACAGGATAAAACCCAGAATAGACTCTTGGTTGTATTTTTTTAAATCCTGCTAAAGGTAATGCATTTTCATCTTTAGCTAATACTATCGTGTCACCGACAGGAGCTGAATCAAGAGTTTTAATCGACGCGATCATAAAACCAACCATACCAGAGCTTAGAGTTGAAAGATTAGTCATTTCAGGATTAAAAGTTCCGAGTTTATCAACAATAAACTCCCTTTTATTAGATAAAACTTTTATCTTATTTTTTAATTCAATAGATCCGTCTACGACCTTAATTAAGACAACTATGCCAAGATAGTTGTCAAACCAAGAATCAATAATAAAAGCTTTTAGAGAATTTGATAAGTTACCTTTTGGCTCAGGAATATCAATTATTATTCTCTCGATTAGCTTATCTACTCCCATGCCAGATTTTGCACTTACCTTAAGTATTTCTTTTTTATCTATATGAAGTAACGCTGATAAATCACTCGAAACTGAATCAGTATTTGCCGAAGGTAAATCAATCTTATTTACAACCGGTATAATTTTCAAGCCTAATTCACTTGCGACGTTATAATGCGCGATAGTCTGAGCCTCTAATCCTTGAGTAGCGTCTACTAGCAATAAAACTCCATCGCATGCGGATAAAGATCTTGAAACTTCATATGAGAAATCAACATGACCTGGTGTATCTATAATATTAATATTATATTTTTGTTTATTGTAATCGACCTTAAGGCTCACTGTCTGAGCTTTTATTGTAATGCCTCTCTCTCTTTCTAGGTCCATAGAGTCTAGGACTTGCTCTTTCATATTCCTAGAACTGATGTCTCCGTATTTCTCAATTAAACGATCGGCAAGTGTCGATTTTCCATGATCGATATGGGCAACAATAGCAATATTCCTAATATTCATTATTGACCTATAATATCTTAGAGATCTAAAACATCAAATTTATTTAGAGATTTTAAGAGCAATAAATAGTGGTGTAGTCTGTCTGTATACTAACAAATTGACATATGTGTTATTCTTTGCAGAATTCATAATCTTTGAGAAATCATTTGAGTTATTGATAACTTTGTTATTGATCTTTGTAATAATGTCGTTCAGTTTAAGGTCATAATTGTTGTTTATACCCTCATTGATATTCGTTACCAAGACACCATTTGAGATCTTATAATTTTTTTTATCCTCAATGCTAAGATTCCTTACTGTAATACCAGAGATTGCGTTAGAAATTATTTTCTTTGTATCTGTCTCAAGTGATGCGATCTTATCCTCAGCTGGTAATTCTTCCAGTTTTACAGATAAGTTCATCATCATCTTATTACGCATAATCTGAACCTTAAAAGTACTACCAACCTTAGACTGACCTACAATAAGAGGTAAATCAGTAGATTTTGTAATTGGCTGATTATTAAATTTTAAAATGACGTCTCCCTGCTGAATTTTTGCTTTCTCAGCTGGACTATTAGGTAAAAC
>CAJWRL010000039.1 GCA_913046125.1 uncultured Gammaproteobacteria bacterium | reverse complement strand
AATGAATCCGTATGATTGAATAATATTGGAATTAGGTTATGGATATATAAATTATTTCTGTCATGAACGATGCGTTCATACTCGATGTCTTGTTCGTATTCATCATCAAAAAAATTTTTTATATTCTTCAGATAAATATCAATATTTGATTTTTGTATATTATAAATTGCGTTTGTACAAATAACTATTTCATCAAGCTGATTAGATGATATCTGTGAAATTGGATCAAATTCTTTGATTGTTTCAATTTTATCCTCAAAAAAATTAATTCTAATTGGCTTATTAGATATGATTGAAAAAAAGTCAATGATTGAGCCTGATATTCTGTATTGTCCGGACTCTTCGACTTTAGATGTTTTTTGATACCCGAACGATCTCAATATATCAGTTAGTTCATTATAGTTTGACTGTTTGGTAATTTTTTTCCAAGATTTTGACACATCATTAATTAAAGGCACTCTGTAAAAAACTGATTTATATGTAGCAATAATTATTTTCTTTGTATCTATCGCATTAAGTTTTATAAAACACTCATATCTATCTCTAATGATAGTCTTATCAATCTGTGACAGATCATACGGCTCCAGTCCATAATCGGGAAATTTTAGAATATTTTTTTCTTTAAAAAAACTTTTTAATTCATTATATAATGCATCTATCTGATGATTATTATCTAAAATTATTATTAAATTATCATGCTCTTCTGTTAGTTTATCAATTTCCAATAGGTAAGATGATCCAGATAATTTTTTAATAATATTGGGTCCTTTCGTAAGAAGTGTCATATAGATTTGTGCCTATAAAAAAAGCAGCACATAAATATGTGCTGCTTGTATCTAATTAGTAGTTAGATTTATTTAACGGTATTAAAACCTAGGTTTTCCCAGTTTTGCATACCGCCACGGTACCATTTAATTTTATTTGCTGGATATCCATATTTTAACAAACTTTTAATATTATTAGGTGATTGTCCACACCACATACCATTACAGAACATAACTAATGTTTTTGCATTGTCAAAATAAAATAGACCATTTTGTTCTTTTGCTCCAAATTTAGTTGTCATTAGTTCAGCAATTGATAATGGATCAGCACCTTTTCTTTCACTCAATAATGTCCATGGTAAATTTACAGCACCTGGGATAGTTCCTTTGGCTACCCAATCTGGCGTCCTTGAATCAATGATCATGATTTCAGAACCATCTGGCATCTTTTCACCTTTGCTCATCATTACTGCGTAATGAATAATTTCTTGTTCACCAAGAGTTTCTATACCTGGTCTCAGCTGCATTGGTTGTATGCAGAATGGTGGACATGGTCTAGATGTTTTAGCAAATGCTGGATTTACTGTAGCGCTGTTATCTTGATTTCTCATAATCTTATGCTCACCAACTGTAACAGATAGTCCAATTTCTAATGAATTGTTACCGTCACCTTTTGATATAGCAACCGGTTTACCTGCAACTGCAGAAAATGACACTAGGACTAGAGAAAGCAGACCAGCTGATAAAATATTATGTTTGATTTTTAACATATCTCCTCCCATTAATTATTCGCAATCAGGCTCTTCATCATCTGAAGGCTTAGTTTCCTCTTCAGCAAAGATAACATCACACTGAGTGAAATTTTTTGCAAAAGATGGTTGAGACACTGAAAAGCTCATTACTAAGAGCATTAACATTAACATTGATATTCTCATTTATATAAAATCTCCATGATATAAGAACTGATTTAACAGTCATATTATAGTCGTTACTCTTATGATTTGACACGTTTATTTTGCAAAATAATGACCTGAAAAGCACCTAATCGATAAAATTCCACATACTTTTTGCAGTAATTTGGTCTTCAATTGCTATTTTATGATGTATGACACGTTGATCTTTAAGACATCTTTTTACTATAGTTCCACTGCTGTCAGTAATAAAACTTGATCCCCAAAAAGATATGGAGTGATCTTTATCAGATTCTGTTCCTATTCTGTTACAAATTACAACAGGTGTGTTAATCATGAGACTATTTGCTGTGATAACGTTCAACCATTTTTCACGTTCACCTCGTAAACTAATATTTTTATTTTTTATTTTGCAAAAGCCAATAGCAGTCGGACATATGATAAGGTTCACATTATTTTTTCTCATATATTCATAGGATCGCGCATACCACTGATCCCAACAAATTAATATACCAATTCTAAATTTCCCAATATCAAAAAACTTAAAGTTATTCTTTGGTTGATTGAAATAGTATTTCTCTTGATAACATTGTTCGGAGGGAATATTCTTTTTATTGTACTTTTGAATAATCTCACCATCAGGATTAATGATTAGCGCTTTATTAAAGTAGTTATCTTTTTCTCTAGAAAAAATAGTAATACATAAATATATCTTAAATTCTATCGAGATTTCCCTCATGCTTTTGATTGTAGAAGAGCTAATATCAATTGCTTCTCTGAATAATTTTTTATTCTTCTTTATGCAAATATAGTCTTGAATTGACAATTCTGGGCAAACAACAACTGCATTTTTTGATACTTTCGCTTTAGCTAACAAATTATATATTTTTTTTATACTTTTTTTCGCATCATGCAGAGGTTTATATTGCAGAAGTAGTAAATCTAAATATTTGCTGTTAGACAATGTAATCCTCCATATTCAGTTAATGCTGCCTCTGTATTTATAACATATATTTTTGTTTTTGATGGCAAACCATCCAGATCATGTTGCAGCGACTTTCTATTGTTGCTGATACATGGAAAAATAAAGCAATCTGTCGTAGCTATAAAATTAAGTTTTGAGTAAGGATAAATTTTACCGTTTTTAATAAACTCGTCATCCTTGCTGTGATACAAAGGTATAGCCCGCTTTATAATTTTACTTCTATCAACAATATCTTTTACTTGTTTCGATAATTTGCAGGCGAGTTGATAGTTACAATATGATTCATCTTTCGATGCAAAATAGACAATAGTCTCATTATCAATGAATCTTATAAAATTATCTATGTGACCATTGGTATCATCACCAATAATTCCATTTAAGTTTATTGTAAATAATTCATTGATTCCAAGTTTTTCTATCATTCTGTTAATCTCTTCTTCTACATTAATTGTATAGTTAGCATTATTATTCTTTTTAATACAATCCATGTTTGTAATGAGGATTCCTCTTGCAGAGAATTCAAGATTTCCTCCCTCGAGGACGAAGTTGTCTAAATCAATCTCATCTGAGACATAATTGAGTATTTCTTTAAAATTATTGTCATTTTTATATTTATATTTTTCCCCATATGCATTGAATCTATATCTAATCATTTTTTTTGATCCGTCTGAAATATATATTTTTGGCAAATAGTCCCTTATCCAAATGTCATCACAGTTATAAAATGTTTTACTGACTGATGGATCCGTCAAATCATACAAGTTCTCAGATTTACCATTTTCATTAAAAACTATTGTTTGCATAGTTTTATTCTTTAAGAAAATTTTATTTAAACTAGAAAATATCGTATATAAATCACTATAATGACTCTCGTTCCGATACATGTGCGGATGAACCATTACAATATGATTGGATTCATAGTCAGCCAACAATTTCTTTTTAATGACGCTCATCTTTTCATTATTTTTGGTATAGTGAACGTATGAAGTTCCTCATTGCGTATAGATTGTTATTCTCTAGATATAATTTATCATTCATATCAATTATTTCAAAAGTATCAATTTTCGGACTTATGCTGGGCGTAGGAATACTTATCACCGTACTTTCAGTTATGAACGGATTTGAGAAAGAACTGAGAGATAAAATTCTTTCTTTTACCTCTCATGTCAACATCTACCCGAGCGATAGAGTAACTATTAGAGACTTAAAGGATATAATTGATACACATAAAAATATAAAAGGCTATTCTATAGTTCAAAAAAATGAAGTTTTATTATCATCAAATGAGATAAAGAACATACCGGTGATAGTTCATAATGTAAATCAAGATCTTGAGAGTAGCGCAAGTGAGATTTCTGATTTAATAATTGATGGTAAGTTTAAGCTTTCAAGTCCACAAGATATAATTATTGGCAATATCCTTGCAAATAACCTAAGAGTATCAATAGGAGATAAAATACAGATCACAAACTATAATAAAGTTTTCAAACAAGATTCATTCATGATTACAGGAATTTTTGATTCTGGAATATATGAATATAATCAACGATTTATCTATGGCAGTGATCTAGCACTAACAAATAGAGATTCATACACTTATATTAAACTTAAGCTATCAGATCCACTTAATGCAGCAAAAATATCTAGAGATTTATTTAATCAATATTCAATAATTTCAAGTAACTGGACAGAGACTCATAATGCATTATTTCAAGCTATTGGTAATGAAAAAAGAGTAATGTTTATAATTCTAATGCTAATTATAGCAATCACATCATTCAACATTATATCCTCACTATCACTGTTAGTTTTAAATAAACAAAAAGACATAGCAGTATTGATATCACTGGGCTTCTCTAAGCTTTCCATTCAATCAATTTTTATAATACAAGGCATTATCATCGGTACTGTTGGTATTTCTCTGGGAGTGTTGTTGGGTTTTGTATTGTCTACGTATATAAATGAAATTGTTATTGCTCTAGAGGGTTTTTTTAATATCTCTTTGATAGCTCCAGACGTTTACCATCTTGATGCTGTTCCTTCCATAGTATTATTATCTGATGTTTATAAGATCACTATAATTTCATTTCTTATGGTACTATTGTCGTCAATCTACCCAGCAAAAAAAGCCATTGATATTACTCCATCTCAATCTTTAAATCTATGAAAATTAAATGTAAAGAAATTTTTAAAAAATATAGAAGCTATAATACTAAAAGCGTGATCAATGGTGCATCTTTTGAATTGGAATCTGGAAATTCACTATCAATCTCAGGACCATCTGGTGTCGGAAAGTCAACATTACTTAATGTATTAGCTGGGATAGATGAAATAGACAAGGGCGAAATCTTTTTTGACGATATATCTTTCACAAATTTATCAGACTCAAATAAAACATTATTTAGACTAAATAATATTTCTCATATCTTTCAATCTCCTAACTTGCTAATGGATTTTAATGTAACTGAAAATATTATGATTCCTCTCATTTATCAAGGAAACACAAAACATAGATCTAAGTCACTTGCTATACAGTGCCTGGAAGAGGTTAATCTTATTGAACATTTAAATTCTCCTGTTTCAATTCTATCTGGCGGTGAAGCGCAAAGAGTAGGAATAGCACGTGCCATGGCGATGAAATCTAAAATTATATTAGCTGATGAGCCAACTGGAAATCTTGATTCAACAAATTCTCAACTAGTCATGAGGAATCTTGTTGAGATATGTGAATCACATATGATCACATTAATTGTTGTTTCTCATGACAATGATGTCATAAATAAAATGAGGAATAAAAAAACAATGATTGATGGGAAGCTAATCTAGCGATGTTTTATTTTTTTTAATTTTCGATATGCCAAAAACTTCCATACAAGATGGATAGCAAGATACCCTAAAATAGCTGAAATAACACCTATGACTAGAGTACCAATGAGTAGAGGTTGCCATATAAGAGAAAATACACTGCCTATCCACTCGATACTAGCCTCAAATTTCTCGAAAAGTGGATCAATACCTAGAATAATATTTCCAAACTCATATCCTAGATACATCATTGGCGGCATAGTTATAGGATTACTTACCCACACTCCCGCAAGTGAGAGAGGTAAATTAGCCCTAAAATATACAGCACAAAACGCAGCAGGTATCATCTGAAAAAACATAGGCATCCAGCCCCAAAATAAACCAATTGCTATTGCTCTGGACAAAGTATGTTTATTTATAGACCATAGCTGCTTCTCGAATATTGACTCACCGAGAATACCAAGTGCTTTATATTTCTTGATATCTTCAGGTTTAGGCAAATTATCTTTAAAAAATTTTTTCATTTTCTAGAACTATAGTTGAAAATTATTGTTATATATTTCAATGCTTAAATAATATCATGTATGATAGTCAAATATCCTTAGAATCCTACTAAATTATAATGACACAAACAAACAACAATGCACTCCACCTCTATAAGAGGCTTCTTAAAAGTACAGGTATATACAAGAAGACATTTTTTTTAGCAATCATAGGAATGATTATTCATGCCATAACCGACACGTCATTCGCAGCAATCATAAAGCCATTATTAGATGGGAGCTTTATCGATAAAGACCCTAGCTTTATTCAGATTATGCCCATTCTAATCATCCTGATATTTGTGTTCAGGGGTATAGGATCATTCATGTCAACGTATGGAATGGCTTACGTTGGACGCAGTATAATAAGAGACATCAGAAGGGATATGTTTGATAAGATATTACTCAGATCATCTTCACTCTATGATGAGTCAATCACTGGTAAATTAGTCTCCAAAATTACGTTTGACGCAGAGCAAGTTGCTGAAGCAGCTACTAAAGCAGTTACAACTGTGATTAAAGATGGTTTGACTATAATCGGTCTCTTATCCTTGATGTTTTACTATAGTTTTGAGTTATCAATAGGATTGCTTCTTATAGCTCCTTTAGTGGGATTTTTTCTAAAGATCATGAGTGTTAAGTTTAGATCTTTGAGTCGCGATATTCAGAGATCTATGGGCACTATTACAAATATAGTTGAAGAATCAATTATAGGTCATCGAATAATAAAAATTTTTGGTGGTAAGGACTATGAGAAAAATACATTCAACTCTGCCAACGCTTACAATAGAGAAAGAAATTTAAAGTTAATATTTGTCCAAAGTATTAGCATACCCTTGATGCAACTACTAGTTGCTATATTTTTAGCGGCAATAATTTTTTTTGTAACATCAAATGACTATTTAGATGAAATATCTATTGGAACATTTATGTCCTACTTAACAGCAATGATTATGATGTTCGCGCCAATAAAGAGACTTTCAGAAGTCAATGTTGTTCTTCAGAGAGGTATAGCGGCAAGTGAATCCATCTATGATTTATTAGATTCTAAAAGTGAGAATATAGGTATGATTGATGCAACAAAGATCGAAGGAAGTATCTCAATAAGTTTTAAAAACGTTACTTTTAAGTACCCATCATCACAGTCAAATGTTCTTGAAAATATTAACCTAGACATCAGTAAAGGTGAAACAGTTGCAATTGTTGGAAAATCTGGGAGCGGGAAAACTACATTACTCGATCTTATTCCTCGTCTGTATGATCCTGATCAAGGCGATATATACTTTAATACCTCGAACATAAAAGATATAAATCTGAACAAGATAAGAGCTTATATATCTTATGTAGGTCAAGATTTTACTCTATTTAACGATACCATCTATAATAACATAGCATATGGAGAACTTAGCTCACATGATGTATCGAGCGTGCACGATGCTGCTGAATTTTCTTTTGCTTCAAATTTTATAAATGATTTACCTGATAAATTTGAGACAGTAGTTGGACAAAATGGAGTACTTTTATCTGGTGGACAAAGACAAAGGATTGCAATAGCAAGAGCACTGCTCAAAAATGCGCCAATATTGTTGTTAGACGAAGCTACAAGTGCACTGGATGCTGAATCAGAGGCCTCTATACAGAAATCTCTTACAACGCTCTCTGAGAATAAAACAACGCTTGTAATTGCACATAGGTTATCTACAGTGATGAATGCTGATAAAATTATTGTAATAGAAAATGGACATGTAGTAGAGCAAGGAAATCATAGTGATTTGATAGATAAAAAATCTGTATATTATGCATTATATAACTCACAATTTCAGATCTGATGCATAATATTATATTCTTTTTTTGGTATAAGATACCAAGACTAATTCTAATACCATTTCTTCCACTATCATTTGTTTTTTATATTATTATTTACCTAAGACGATTTCTTTTACTCTATTATTTTAAAAGGTTCACTTCAAAAGCTAGAGTTATAATAGTGGGTAATCTCGTAGTAGGCGGCTCTGGGAAAACTCCATTTA
>CAJWRL010000038.1 GCA_913046125.1 uncultured Gammaproteobacteria bacterium | reverse complement strand
GATAAAAATCCTGGTCTTACTGTAGTAGAAATCATGGAAGAAATCACCAAAGGTGTAATCAAAGGTCTTTACGTGATGGGTGAGAACCCAGCGATGTCTGATCCTGACTTAAATCATGCTAGAAAAGCATTGTCTAAACTTGAGCACCTCGTTGTACAAGATATATTCCTTACTGAGACAGCAATGTACGCTGATATAATTTTACCAGCCTCAGCTTTCCCAGAAAAGACAGGAACTTTTACCAATACTGATAGAAGAGTGCAGCTTGGTAATCAGGCTGTGAAACCACCGGGTAAAGCTAAGCAAGATTTATGGATAATTCAGGAGATAGCAAGAGGATTAGGCCTATACTGGAACTATACACATCCTAAAGAAGTTTTTGATGAGATGACAAAATGTATGCCAAGCATAAAAGGCATTACATGGGAAAGGCTTGAACAAAATCACTCGATCACATACCCTTGTGATGATTCCAATGATCCCGGTCAACCCGTCATTTTCATTGATGACTTTCCTACTGAAAATGGAAAGGCAAAATTTGTGAAGTCTCCACTTATCAACGCTGCTGAATTACCAGATGATGCCTTCCCATTCGTTCTTATAACAGGAAGACAACTTGAGCACTGGCATACTGGGTCGATGACAAGGAGAGCAAGTATGTTGCATGAGATAGAGCCCGATCCTAATGCAAATTTGTGTTTTGAAGACATGCAAAAATTTAATATCCAAGATGGAGATCTTATTACTGTTGAGTCAAGGAGAGGGTCTATCGATGTTTATGCTAGAAGAGATGATATGCTTAAACCTGGTCAAGTGTTCATTCCATTTTGCTATGTAGAGTCTGCAGCTAACTTGCTTACAAATGCAGCGCTTGATCCGTTTGCGAAAATTCCAGAGTTTAAATTCTGTGCTGTTAATATAAAAAGTCAAACCAAACATTAAACTTGCGAAATAAAACGCTCAATGAGTATCTGGAACAACTCAAGATTTATGTTCAACAGTCTAATTATGTTGATTCAATTGATTTATTAAATCATGCTATTGGCCAATACCCAGAAGAGAATAAACTTAAACTAAATTTAGGTAATATTTACAAACTACTAGAACGCAATGATGATGCAGTAAAAATATTTTCTATACTAGAAAACAGCGAATTAGCTGATCTAGCTAACAATAATTTATCATTAATATACCTAGAGCGAGGTGATTTAGATAAGTCCATTGTCTATGCAAAAAAAGCCCTTAGTTTAAATCAAAACTATTCTGATGCGAAGTTTAACTTAGCTTTAGCTTTTTTTGAGAAAAAGAATTATAGAGACTCATTACTGCAACTTGATCAATTATCTGAAACAGATGATTACAAAGCTAGAGCTTTTGAGCTAAAGATAAGAATACAACAAATCATATGTGATTGGTCATCTTTTGAGACTACAAAAAGTATACTGTATTCAAATCAATTAATCGTTCATCCTTTTTTACATATCTCGCATGTTGATAATGAGGAAAAGAATTATTTGAATGCAATAGAATGGTCAGGCAATACTTTGGGTGAAAATAAAATTGTACATGTCAAAACAGAGAAGACTCAAATTAAATTAGGTTTTCTTTGTGGAGAAATAAGAAACCATCCAACCTTTCACCTTATTAAAAATTTGTTCAAAGAACTAAATGATGAACTGTTCTCTATCACTATGTTTTCTTATAACCATGAAGAACATGAAAAAGACTATATCAAGGATTACATAAAATTTATTGATTTGACTAAAATGAACACGAAAGATGCAAATAACTGTATCAAAACTTTTGATATTGATATTTTGATTGATCTAACCACAATTATTTCTCATAACCGCCAAAATATTTTAGATAAAAATTGCGCGAAGGTCATTATTGCTTACTTAGCATTTCCAGGTACAACGGGTAATAAATTATACGACTATATAATGACAGACAATACTGTTTGTCCTGAGAGTCAGCAGAAGTTTTATATAGAAAAGTTCTTAGCCCTCCCCTCTACTTATCAAGTAAATGATGGAAATATAAATATAGATATAGAAGAAGACAGAAAAGCGCATAATCTTCCAAAAAATGGAGCTATTTTAGGTAGTCTTAATCAGTCATTTAAACTTGAACCCATGATGTTTGATGCATGGATAGACATACTTCAAAAACATGAAGATACTTATCTTTGGCTACTTGATGAAGGAGAAGATATGAAAAGAAATATACTATCTTACATAGATAAGCGCATTGACCAAAAAAGAATAATTTTTGCAGAGAGAGTTGAGAGAGAGAGACATCTAGCCAGAATTCGCAACATTGATATTGCATTGGATACTAGAGTGTACAATGGCCATACAACTTCTATTGAAATGCTTCAAAGTGGTATACCTCTTATTACCTTAGAGGGGAGACATTTTGCTTCAAGAGTAAGCACAAGCTTGCTTCATGCTTTAGGAATTGAAGATTTAGTAGCAAAAGATATTGATGGCTACAAAGAAATAGCTTCAACTTTAATAAATGATGCTAGTGCTTTAATTTCACTTAAAAATAAGATACAGCAGCAACTCTCAGAATCTAAATTGATGGATAGAAGATTCTTCGCTCGATCATTTGAAGATACTATTCTTGGAATTATTAAATAAGACTTTGAGCCTTATTTATAACTTGAACTGTGTCTTTTGTTAGTTCAACATCATGAACTCTTAAGTAGGTAGCATCAGAGAGTGTACTTGTTGCAAAAGTTGCAAGATTTGCTATTTTTAAATCTTCCTTAGTTTGAATGTTTTCAAACAACCTAGATGAATATTTTTTGTTGCTTGATCCAATACAAATATGATTGTGCACCTTTTTGAGTGATTGGATACTATTCAGCAACTTAATGTTGTCCTCGCCAGATTTTCCAAAGCCAATGCCTGGATCAATTATTAATTTCTCTGTTTTTATTCCTGCTTTATTGCATGAGTTAATTCTCTCAATAAAGTATTCACTAATTTCATTCACAATATTGTCAAATACTTTTATTTTACCCTCTTTATGTTCTCTTGGCATATGGGTCATAATAAATCCACACCCTAGTCTTGAAACTGCATTGAGCATATTACTGTCATGAAGTCCTGATGAAACATCATTGATAAATTGAATATTGTAGTTTTCGAATGCCATTGCAACTTTACTTGATCTAGTATCAATACTTATTGGTATCTTATAATTATCATTTATAAAATCTACGACAGGCAGTAATGTATTTATTTGAATGTCTTCGTCTATATCAGTGAAACCAGATCTGGTTGACTCAGCTCCTAAATCAATAATATCAGCACCTTGGCTTATCATGTCTGACACATGTTTTTTTGCAGAATCTAGGTCGTAATACATACCTCCATCAGAAAAGCTATCAAGTGTTAAATTTAAGATGCCGATTATTTTTGTCATAAATTTTTTTGTTTATAAATATATATGTCGTCTTTAACGTCGATAGTCATCAGATCTTTAGCTATCAAAACATCATGTTCTGTATTTTGTTTTATCGCATTAAGTATGTCATCATCTGATGATCCGTCCAATGATAGAACATGATTAAGTATTGTAAGTCTTGGACGAGTTTTATTTATTATATCAGATACCTCAACTACATTAGTATGATATGAAATAACTCCTTTTGCTTTTGGATATTTTTTCAAAGTATGTTCTGAAGCATGTGCAATCTCATGAATAAGAAGGTCGCATCCTTTAGATTTTTCTATGACTTTCTCTGAATATGATGTGTCACCTGAAATCACTACACAATATCTTTTATTATAAATTTTAAATCCATATGCATGAACAAATGGTTCATGTTTTACTGCAAACGCCTCAATCGTTAAACCATTATTTTGATATTCAAAGCCATCATAAATCGTGTCAATATTTGTCTGCAATCCTCTGATATCAAGATTCTCAGGCGCTTGAGATCTTACATTAATATCTTCTTCATAAGCCTTGATTATACTATCCACAAAATTCTTCGTTCCCTTCGGACCATAAATTTGAAGTGGTGACTGTCTGTGATATACCCATCCAGTCATGAGAATATCTGAAAATCCTAGGACATGATCTGAGTGTAGGTGAGTGAGAAATATTTTTTTTATTTCATTTGGTAAGATATTTGATTGATATAACCTTATCAAAGCACCTCTTCCAGCATCAAAAAGATATTTATCTTGCTCATGCTCAATGAGTATTGATTGAGAAAATCTTTCGAAGCTTACTCTGGGTGTCCCACTTCCTAGAATTGTAACCTTAATGATATCTGCATAGATTTCTGAAGAGACAATAAATAAGAGTAAAAAAATAAACTTTCTCATCATCGTATTGTAATATAATTCATTAAATATGAGTAATAAAACAAAAATAGACATTTCAAATTCAAAAAGACCACCTGTTTCTGAGATTAATGTTTATGACGAGTATGAAAAAGAGAGGACATTTCCAATTACAGGAGAGTTACCTCTGACTATTTATGTAGATAAAAAAGAGATTGTAACTCTTATGACACTGGGTCATTATCCAGAGGCGCTTGTTATAGGATATCTTAGAAACCAGGGTATTATAAATAATATCAATCAACTTAAGTCGGTGCATGTTGATTGGTCAGTAAATACTGCTGCGGTTGCTACTAATGGATTAGATCTCTCAAAAGTTGATAACAAATTGAAACATAAGATTGTCACATCAGGTTGTGGACAAGGTACAACTTTTAGTGGAGTTATGGATGATTTAAAAGATAAAAAGATTAAAATGAAAACAACCAAACAATCTACAATTTATCATCTTCTAAAACTCTTACACGATAAAAATGAAATTTATAGACGATCAGGAGCAGTTCATGGATGCGCATTGTGTGATGATAATAAGATTTTGGATTTCGTTGAAGATGTTGGAAGACATAATGCAGTAGATGCAATAGCAGGACACATGTGGTTGAACAATATAGAAGGTGAAGGTAAAATTTTTTACACGACCGGAAGGCTTACCTCTGAAATGGTTATAAAAGTTGCCCAAATGAACATCTCTACATTGTTATCTCGATCTGGAATAACTGAAATGGGTCTAAATGTTGCCAAAGATACTCAAGTAACGCTATTGGGTAGAGCAAAAGGAAAGCATTTTTTAATATACAATGGCAAAGATAATATAGTATTTGATGACATGCCTGAACCTCGTCCAGATGGAGCATCGGACGTATGGAAAAGAAGGTGATTTTAAAGTAATTTATTGGTGACTTCGCCTATAGAGCTTACATTCACCGTGACAGTTTGACCTGATGTAATGGGACCTAGACCAGAATTTGTACCACAAGCGATTATATCACCAGGATTGAGTGTCATGTCATGTGACAAAAAGCAAACTATCTCAAACACGTCAAAAAACATATCACTTGTCTTGTAGTTTTGCTTTATCTTGCCATCAACTGTGGTTGTGATTTCCAGTGACATCGGATCAATATCAGATTTGATACATGGTCCAAATATTCCAAATGTGTCATAGCTTTTTGATCTTGTCCATTGATCGAATGTTGGATCTTTTTTCACAAGATCCATCGCAGTCACATCATTAATACATGTATAACCAAAAATATAATCAGATGCCTCGCTTACAGACACCTCTTTACATGTCTTTCCGATTACAATACCTAATTCACCCTCATAGAAAATACTTTCATCGTAGTTTTTAGGTCGAATAATACTCTCACCTTGCTCTATAATACAAGATATAGCCTTGTTCAAATAAAGAGGATTTTTAGGTTTGCTTAGGCCTTTCTCATTCGCCAAGGATTGATAATTATTCCACAATGCAATCATTTTTGATGGTTGACAAGGGTTTTTGATAATGACGTCTTTTAAATCGAATTTTTCATCTGTTTTAGATGGACTATCAAACATATCTCCATCGTAAACATCAACCTCAGAGCCAGATATAATTCCAAAAGCTTCTAGATTATTATGTGTAAACTTTATCCAATTAGACATGATGGTATATAATGCTGATGTGTATTTTAAACGAAATCATGACTAAAAAAAAGAAAAGAATATTAATCATCCGATGTGGACTATTAGGAGATACAATTGATTCAACTGCAGTTGTTAAACCGCTTGTTGATCATTATGGTGATGAATTAGAAATTGATTGGGTAACTAAACCAAATTTAGAAAAACTTTTTCAGTATGATACAAGAATCAAACCTATTCTAATTAGATTTACTAAACTACCCTTGCTTTTTAACTTTGATAAGTTAAAGATAATATTTAAGTCTCTCCTTAATCCATATGATGCTGTCATAAATCTCGAAGTTGGAAAGAAATTCATCAGTCTAGCAAAATACACAAAATCAAAAACAAAAGTTGGTCTACCTTACAAATATGTCCCTGAAAATATCAAAAATGAACACAGGGTTCATCACCAACTTAGGATACTTCAGTCTACTTACGAGGACATAGATATCCAAAACAGTTATCCTTACTTGATTGGATCAGATATCGATATAGAAGATGTCTACAATATTAATCATAAATATATTGTTATGTGTCCTACAAATAGTAAATATCATAAAAAAAACCACAGAGGCTATAGAGCATGGCCACTTAAAAATTGGCAAGAATTGATTGATAAAATTCTCTTAAATACCGATTTTGAAATAGTCATAACAGGAAATTCAGATGAAGAAAAATTTATTAATCAGTTAAATCTAAATCATGCGAGAATTCATAATTTATGTGGCAGAACATCACTTCCAAATCTAATCGAGTTAATGAAGAGAAGCTCATGCACTATAGCAAATGATAGTGGATCGGTACATGTAGCAGGAGTAAGTTGTCAAAGAGTGATCGCATTACACGGCCCAACACCTTTTAAGGAGACAGGTCCATATGGTAATGGATCTAATAAAATAATTGAAGCTAATATCAATATGAAATGTTCACCATGCTACAACACTGAAGCAATTAAAAAGTGTCCATCAAATCTTTGTATGATAAATCTATCTGCAGACATGGTTTTCAATTACGTTATGAAATGACTATTTTTTATTAATATAACGACTGATATGTTGGAGAATAGATTCCTTAGGTTCCTTTTTAAAACCTTTATCTGATAAGTCTTCAGAGAGGTTCTTTAAAATACTGTCAATTCTCTCAGAGAGTTTAGAGTATTTTCCTAGGTCTCTTACTAAAAGAATAATAATAAAGACTAGTATAGGAAACATTACAAGAGCTGTCACAGTATATGCTTCCACAAATGATTCGAAGTTCATTTTTGTGCAGACTCGAGTTGTTCAAGTTTTTGTTGCATTAAATCATCTATTTCATCTTCTATTTTCTGATTTTGAAGCCTTGCGTTTCTTAAGGAAATTTTTTCAGCCTCAAATGCCTTCCAAACTTCGATTCTTTTTTTCAATGCGTCCAGCGTTACCTGATGGTAATGTCGCTGCAGTCTTGTCATTTTATTTGTGAACGGTCCTAATACGTCATTCCTTGCATCAAACCTACATTTCAAATGAGCAGATGATTCTGTTATTAGCATGCCTTTAGCTTTTAGTTCTCTCAGCAATGCTTGGCCTGATTCTGAAAACTCGCATTGTATCATCTGGTTATATGACTTATTTCTGGCCTCTGAGAATGTATACTCTGGGAATTGATAAGTAATGGTATCAGATATTACTCTACCATTAGTGGAGATATCATGATCCAAGTTTGTACTAAGAATTACTTTAATTTCATTGATACCAACAGGTAATATTTTTACAAAATGATACTCACTGTATATCCTGCTAACGTATTCACCGTTTATAAAAAGTTTACCATAGCCCTCGGTCGGTAAATTATTTTCCATATTTTTTTCTGGTGTGAAATTAAAATTTTCTACAGTTGTCTTGATTTGATAAAAAGGATTGTTCTTTATCAGTGAAATGTCAATAGTAGGTACTTCTCTAGAAGTTACCTCAACTTTAGGATTGTAGTATTCCTTCCAGAACTTAATTCTTGATTCATTATCATCATGAGA
>CAJWRL010000037.1 GCA_913046125.1 uncultured Gammaproteobacteria bacterium | reverse complement strand
AATTTATCTCTCACTTTGTATTCAGAGAGAGATTCTCTGCACTGTGCTATAGAATCATTAAGTTCTATATCTTTATATAACATAACAGATAGCGCAGCATTCAGGACGCAAATTTCTTTTGCATCCGATTCTTCGTTATTTATAACGCTAAATATAAAATCAAGACTGCTCCTCTCATTACTAGTTTTTATACTATCTAAATTTTTTCCTGCTATACCATACTCTTTTGGATTGATTGTGTACTGAGTTTTAACGTTATCTTTTATCTCTATGATATCTGTTTCAGTATAAATACTGGCCTCATCCATTCCATCCCTTGAGTTTAGTACTATTGCCTTGGATGTTCCTAATTCCATAAGTGAGTCTGCCACAAGGTGCATCGCGCTTTTATCAAATACCCCGATTAGTTGAATTTGTGCATTCGCTGGATTCGTAATCGGTCCGAGCATATTAAATATGGTCTTATTGGGGGCAATTTCTTTTCTGGATGCTGCGACATTTTTCATAGCTTGATGGTGCAATGGTGCAAACATAAACCCAAAATTTACCTCGTTGATGCACTGGCTTACTTTTTCTGGAGATAAATCAAGTTTTGCGCCAGCATCATGAAGCACGTCTGCACTCCCTGAATTACTTGTGATTGCCTTGTTGCCATGTTTTGCAACTTTTACTCCCGAGGCAGCTGAGATAAAAGCAGAGCATGTTGATATATTGAATGTATTTATTCCATCTCCCCCTGTACCACAGCAATCAACAACTTTTTCATCAGTTACAACTTTGGTTGATATTTTTCTCATGGCTTTTGCAAACCCAACTACTTCATCAGTACATATGCCCTTGGCATTCAGTGCCACTAGTACATTTTTGATTTCAGAATCAGATAGAGTTCCTTTAAACATACTTTCTGAGATAAAGAATGCTTCATCTTTGGATAAATCTTTTTTCTTATTTAGCGAAGAAATTATCTCTTTAAAACTATACATTTATGAAATTCTCAAGTAGTTTATGGCCGGACTCTGTGAGAATAGACTCAGGATGGAATTGCACCCCAAACAATTTATAATCTTTATGCCTAACTCCCATAATTTCGGATTCATTGTCACTATCATCAGTTCTCGCAGTAATGATTAAGCTATCAGGTAAACTATCAGGGTCAATCACTAGAGAGTGATATCTAGTAGCTGTAAATTTTTGCTCGATATTACTGAACAGGTAGTCCCCATCATGGATAATTTTTGACGTCTTACCATGCATTATTTTTTTCGCAGATACTATTTTACCTCCAAAAGCTTGTCCAATCGTTTGATGACCAAGACAAACTCCCAGAATTGGTTTGTGTTGACAAAAGTTTTTCACCACTTCAATAGAGACTCCTGCTTCATTAGGAGTGCAAGGGCCGGGAGATATGACAATTCTCTCGGGGTTAAGTGTTTTAATTTCATCTATGGAAATTTCATCATTCCTTTTGACAAGAACATCAGCGCCTAATTCGCCCAAATATTGAACAATATTGAACGTAAAAGAGTCATAGTTATCTATCATCAAAATCATTAGCTGCTCCTTAGTTTCTCAACTGCTTTTATGATGGCTTTACCCTTGTTGATAGTTTCATCCCATTCTGACTCTGGAATGGAGTCGAATACTATTCCAGCACCACATTGAATGTACAGTTTATTTGACTTGATCACACAGGTCCTAATAGCTATAGCAGTATCCATGTTACCATTCCATCCCAGATAACCTATTGCACCAGCATAAATACCTCTTGTAATGTTTTCAAGTTCAAAGATGATTTGAAGGGCTCTTATCTTAGGTGCACCAGATACAGTCCCAGCTGGGAAAGTTGCTCTCAAAACGTCGAAAAAAGAACTACCAGGCTTTATAAAGCCCTCTACGTTAGAAACCATGTGCATAACATGCGAGTATCTCTCAATGATCATTTGATCTGTCAATTTTATACTTCCAGTCTCACAAATTCTGCCGATATCATTTCTTCCTAGATCAATTAACATTAAATGCTCGGCAAGCTCTTTATTATCTTTAAGTAAATCAATTTCATAATTATCATCAGATTCCTTGCTATCACCTCTTGGTCTTGTGCCTGCAATGGGACGCACAGTTACCTTTTTATCTTCGAGTCTAACCAAGATCTCGGGCGATGAACCAACGACCGTATAGTCACCCATGTTTAGATAGTACATATAAGGTGACGGGTTTATTTGTCGGAGCTCTCTATAGAAATTAATTGGTTTCTCCTGAAAATCTATCATCATCCGCTGAGAAAGAACGACCTGCATTACATCCCCAGAGGATATATACTTCTTTATTTTTTTTACGGCAGATATGAAATCGTCCCTTTCAAAGTCATATTTAACTATAGTTTTTTGTGCTGACTTAGCATGATTATTTGGATTTAAATCGGTAATAAGAAGTTTTTCATAATTATTCACCTTTTCCTTGCTAGCATCATATCCTCTCTTTGAGTTATCAGAGAAAACAACAATAAAAACTTTGTTACTAGTCTTATCAAAAACTATAAAATCTTTACAAATAATTAATGATATGTCTGGTGCATTTATGTCATTTGCCTGTTCCTTTCTTTTGATAGTATCTTCAAAAAAGCAGACGGACTCGAATGAGAAATGTCCCACAAATCCTCCTGAAAATGAGGGAAGGTTGCTGGGAATAAACGCTTTAAATGCATTGAAACATTCTTCAAGCCATTCTATGGGATTTGGGTGTTGAATTTTTTCTTCACACGAAAAATTAGAAAATCTATGGATTTCATTGTCATAGATTTCTATAAAATCACCAGAAGAGCAACCAATTATTGTATACCTACTCCAATTTTTATCGCCCTCGAGTGATTCAAAAAAAAATGACTTCTTTTTATCAAAGTGATTAGAGTAAATATCTATCGCTTCTGTATCAAAAGATTCTATCTCCTTGATAATAGGTATTAAGTTATAGCCTTCACTGGCCTTTTTTAAAAACTCATTAAATTCCATTAATATTAATTATGATTTTGATATGATTTCTCTCATCTGAGAAATTGTTTTTTTGTAATTCTCTGAATTAAATATTGCAGAGCCTGCAACAAAAGTGTCTGCTCCGGATCTAGCAGCTTTCCCTATATTCTCAAGATTTAAGCCGCCGTCTACCTCAAGCCTTATTGAAGGATTGACAGCATCAATCATTTCTCTCACCTCAATGATTTTGTCATATGTAGACTCAATAAATTTCTGACCTGCAAATCCAGGATTAACAGACATCAACAAAACCATATCTATTTGATCCAAACAGTATTCAAGGATTGAAGCATTAGTAGCAGGGTTAAGAACTACTCCAGGTTGACAACCATGATCTTTGATAAGTTTGATCGTTCGATCAACATGCTTAGTAGCCTCAGGATGAAATGTAATGTAATTAGCTCCTGCTTTGGCGAAGTCAGGTATTATCTCATCGACAGGGCTGATCATAAGATGCACATCTATAGTGGCATTGATACCATAATCGCGGAGAGATTTACAAACCATAGGACCAACTGTGAGATTTGGGACATAGTGATTGTCCATGACATCAAAATGAATAAAATCTGCGCCTGCGTCAATAACCTCAGAAACATCCTTGCCTAAATTTGCAAAGTCTGCTGATAGAATAGATGGGGCTATAATATAATCATTCATGAATCAAACACTTTTCCAGGTCAGTATAAGTCATTCGCACAATGAATTAAATTTATTTTTTGTGATAAACTATTGGAATTAATTGAATATGGATTTATAAGGATAAATTATGGAAATTATGAAAAAAATACTACTAACAATAATGTTTGTTATGGCTACTCCTGTCATGGCAGCAGATCATACTGTTGAGATGCTCAGTTCCTCAAATGGTGAGATGATGGTTTTTAAACCTGCAGTTCTTAAAATAGCACCTGGAGATAGTGTGACTTGGAAAGCTACAAATCCTGGGCACAATACTGCTTCGATAGCAGAAATGACACCAGATGCTGGTTTAGAATGGAATGGTAAAATCAATGAAGAATTGAAAATAACATTCACTAAAGAGGGCGTCTATGGCTATAAGTGTACTCCTCACTACATTCTTGGCATGATAGGGATCATTGCTGTTGGTGATAACTTAGCTAATCTTGGAGCATCATCTGATTTCGCGGCTGCGGAGGAGAAGAAGTTTGCTACAAACAAAGAGAGATTTACTAGCTATATAAATCAATTAAAATAATTAATGACGCTAATAGACGAATACTTCCTGGAGAATAAACCTGTATTCTCTGGGAAGATAAGAGAAGCATACAACTACAACAATGATCAACTGATACTCAAAACGTCTAATAAAATATCTGCATATGATTTTGTTTTCGAAGACGAACTTCCTGAAAAAGGTGCGCTTTTAACAAAGATATCAAAATACTGGTTTAAAAAAACTGGACACATTATTGATAATCATATGATTGACAGTAATGAATTAGAACAGCTAGTACCGAATTCACACGAAAGGTGCATCTTGGTAAAAAAGTGCAAGCCAATAAGAATAGAGGCTATTGTTAGGGGTTATATTTCTGGCTCAGCGTACAAAGAATATCTTGAGAGTGGAATGATAGGTGATATTGATATAAAAGAAAATATGCAACTAAATGACAAATTCGATTTACCGATATTTACACCATCAACGAAAGCAGCCGTTGGAGACAAAGACCAAAATATATCATTGTCAGAAATGTACCAAATTATTGGAAGAGATGCCGCAGAGTATATTAAGAATAAAAGTTTTGAATTGTATGATTATGCACATGAACATGCCTTGTCAAAAGGCCTGACATTAATAGATACCAAATTTGAATTCGGATACGACCAAAATAAAAAAATCATTTTAATTGATGAAATATTTACACCAGACTGTTCACGGTATTGTTTGACCAATGACTTGAAACAAAAAAACGTAAATTACTTTGATAAACAATATTTTAGAGATTATCTAAAAAGCATTAAGTGGGATAATGATCAGATTTCAATTCCTGATAAAGTAAAAGAAAGTATTATTTCCAGATACTCAGATGTATTTGGAATGCTTACAGATGAGTAAACATATATTTATTACTGGCACAAATACTGATGTTGGTAAGACATATATAGGTGTTAGGTTAATTAAAGAACTATCCAAATTTGGTTTTATTGCTTTCAAACCAATAGAAACAGGATGTAAAAGAAAAAACAAACTTTTAATCCCTTCAGATTCATCAAAATATTTTCAAGCACTAAATAAAAAACTTTCACTCGACGATATAAATCCATATAGGTTTATAGAGCCAATATCACCATATTTAGCAATTAAAAGGAAAGGTAAGAGGATTTATCTTAAAAATTATCTCAAAAAATTCCATGAACTTGCCAAATCTTCGTTTATTCTAGTAGAGGGTGCAGGGGGAGCATTTTCGCCACTAGCACTTGATGGTCTTAACATTGATATGATGAGATTAATCAAATCATTTAATATTTTAGTTGTTAAGGATGAACTTGGATGCATTAGTAGCACAATAGCGAACATTTATGCTTTTCAAAAGTATAAAACTAACCTAGATTTAATCATCCTAAATACAAGCAAAAAGAACAACATGGACAACCTGACAGAAATTAGAAAATATACAAAGCTACCAGTTATTAATTACAGCGGAATCTCGTCTATGAAAGACATATTCAGGAAAGTATCTTCTTTACTAAAGCTTTCCAACAGATGAATTGGAACATCTCTGCGCTCTTTCAATAAGTATGCTCTGTGAGGATTCTAGATTTTCATCTTTTCCTTGCCATGCTGCTAATGCAGCAGCTTGAATAGCTCTCGCATAAGAAAAAGTTACTCTCCAGGGAAGATCACTTGACTGATTCATTATGTTTAAATGTGATTCTGCCTCGAGATCAGTTTGACCACCAGATAAAAATGCAATGCCTGCGGTGTCATTAGGCACAAAATCTTTAAGGCATGCAATAGTTTTAGAGGCAACTTCCTCGTACGAAGCTCTTGAGTCATTCTCCTGACCTGATATTACCATACTTGGTTTCAACACTGTCCCAGGCAAATATACGTTAAACATTTTTAGATGACTGAAAAGAGAGCTTAATGATTTTCTTGTGACTTTATCGCAATCATCGATACTATGTGTGCCATTAATTAATACTTCCGGCTCAACAATTGGTACTAAGTTATTTTCTTGACACAGAGATGCGTACCTCGCAAGAGCATTCATATTTGATTCAATACATGCATCTGAGGGAATATTATTGGCTATAGTTATCACCGCTCTCCATTTACAAAATTTTGCTCCATTCTCATAGTATGCTGCCAATCTTTCTCTAAGGCCGTCCAAACCCTCTGTAATTTTCTCATTAGGATGACAAGATAAATCTTTTGCTCCTTTGTCAACTTTAATACCTGGCAATATTCCAATACTGGCGAGATAGTCTCTAAATAAAGTACCGTCGTTCATCTTTTGGTCAAATGTCTCCTCAAAGAGGATAGCCCCACTTATATAATCTGATAGATTCGGAGCAGTGACGATGAGTTCTCTATAACGTCTTCTGTTTTCCTCACTATTATCAACATTGATAGAGGCAAGGCGCTTTGCAATTGTAGGGCTACTCTCATCCATTGCTAAAATACCTTTTGGCCTCATCATCATTTTATTTGCAATTTCAACTAATATACTCTTCTCCATTTGACTTCTCCTTAATCATTTACCTCAATCATATTTCCGACTTCGACGACTTTCATTGCATTCGTACCTCCACTCGTTCCAAGTAGGTCTCCTTTAGTTATAATTACCAAATCACCTTTTTTGACAGTACCAATCTTTCTCATCAGTGAAATAACTTGCATGTTGGCTTGAGCATGATTCTCCTCAAGTTTATCAAGCTTGATTGATTGAACGCCTTTGTAAAGACAGATTCTTCTACTTGTCTTATTATTTTGTGTCATAGCATAAATAGGTATGTTTGATTGAACTCTGGACATCCATAATGCTGTTGAACCTGTTTCTGTCAACGCAGCTATTGCCACAACTTTAGTTAGTTTAGCGCTATATACAGCAGATAACGCTATTACTTGATCAACAGGAAGTGTTTTTGGCACTACTCGGTCTACAGATAATGGTCGTACATATGCTCCCTCTGATTCTATACAAATTCTACTAGCTTCACTTATAACTTCAGATGGGTGCTTACCGATGGCTGTTTCAGCCGAAAACATAATCGCATCTACACCAGATGTTACAGCATTAGCTACATCAAAAACTTCTGCACGTGTAGGGACTCTGTTAATTATCATCGATTCCATCATTTGTGTAGCTACAATGCTCAATTTTCCATGCCTACGGCACAAAGCAAGGAGTTTTCGCTGAACAATAGGAACTATCTCAGCGCCAGCCTCGACCGCAAGATCACCACGCGCCACCATAATACCGTCGGTTGCCTTAACGATTTGTTCCATTACCTCGTCTTTTATTGCTGCCTTGGTTTCAATTTTGGCAATAATTTGCGCATTCGAGCCGCCAGCAACAAGAATCTGACGGAGGTTGTGAATATCGTCTGGGCTTTGTACAAAACTAAGCGCAACATAGTCGATATCTTGCGTAAATCCGTATTCAATATCACGAAGGTCTTTGGGGGTAAGGATATCGCCGCCAAAATCGGTATCAGGGAGATTAATACCTTTCTTACTCATGAGAATACCGTCGTTCTCAACTCGTAATTGAATCGCCGTTTCTGAAGGTATCGCAACAACCGTTGTACGTACTTTTCCGTCGAAGATATAGATTGGCTCGCCTACTTGTACTTTTTCAGCCAAGTTATATTGAACCGGGAGCGCTGCTGAACCGTCATGTTCGGTTACCGCATTGTCAAGAATAATTTCATCACCCTTATTTACTTCGAAATGGTTATCTTTTAATGCGCCCAAACGGATCTTAGGCCCCTGAAGGTCTTGTAAAATAGCGACCGGCTTACCGATGTTTGCGCTCGCCTCGCGAATCCACTTAATTTGCT
>CAJWRL010000036.1 GCA_913046125.1 uncultured Gammaproteobacteria bacterium | reverse complement strand
ACCATGTATGTACAGGCCACATAGGAATTTTTATACCAAAACCAATCAGAAAAGCCAGTAAAAGTAAAACTTCTTCCTCAAATGATAGGGTTAAATAATAGAAATCTTCTATAGCGAATGAATCAGCTAAGTTTGCTAAGTAAATTATTGATATTAGCATTAGTACTGATCCAAAAAATGTATAAAGGAAGAATTTAATAGTTGCATACTTTCTATTTTCTCCTCCCCATATTCCTATTATTAAAAAAAGTGGTATTAATAGGCTTTCAAAAAATATATAAAAGAGGATGCTATCAAAAGCAGAAAAGGTTCCCATCAGTAAGCCTTCAAGTATTAGGAAATAACCTAAATATGATGACTTGTTATCATAATCTTCGGATGAAGCATAGATTGCGATCAAGACATTTATAAATGACGTTAGAAGTATTAATGATACAGAGATACCGTCAACTGCGAGATAGTAGAAAATATTCAAACCAGATATCCAAATAAACCTTTCAACAAACTGTAAGTTTCCTACTGAATAATCATAAGATTGAAAAAGCTTTATAGATATAATTAAGATAATTAGAGTGGTTAATAAAGTAATTGTTGTTGATAATGACTTCCCTATATCATTTGATGCGACTAATATAAGCCCAATCACAATAGGTAGCCAAATCAAAATACTCAGTATTGGATAGTCAAACATTTAGTAGGTTACCCTCATAAGTATCAATAAAAAGATTAATGCAGATATGATTATCAGAGAGTAATGATAAATAAATCCAGTTTGTAGTTTTTTCATTTTACTGGATAGGTTATTAATAAAACTTGATGTATTATTAATTAAACCATTATCGATTGTAGAAATATCGATCTTTCTCCACAGATATTTTGTAAAAATATTCTGGACCTTGGGTATGAAGTATGAAGATAAGCTCTCAAATCCATATTCTTTTGTAAGAGCTGATTTGATAAAGCGCGGTGCGTTTATACTGAATGCTTTTTTATAATAGTATAAGTAACTGAAAATCAAACCTATGATTAAAATCAAGAAATTTATAGTAGTAAACGAATGAAGGAAGAATTTAAAGGAGTTAATAACGTAACCATTATAAAATGATACCATAAGCTCATTTGCTGCAAGTGAGTTTTGAAAAAGAATTCCTATCATAAGTGGATCATAAATAAAAAGTCCCAGAAATACAGATGGAGCTGTTAAAATGAATAACGGAAGTAGCATTTGCCTATCGTTTTCATTACTAGGATTTTCATTCTGTTCTTCTTTAGGTAAAGTAGATTCACCAAAGAAAACTTTGAAGAATATTTTGGAAGTATATAATGTTGTTGTAAATATCGATAATAGCAACATCAGATATGGTATTGTATGTCCAAAATATCCTATTGCATCGATGATTGATTCTTTTGAGTAAAAACCAGATGTTATAGGGAACCCTATCAATGATAGAGATGCATACATAAAAGCTAGATATGTTATTGGCATATATTTTCTCAGGCCTCCTATTTTTCTAATATCTTGCTCATGGTGACATTTAATAATGATCGATCCCGCACATAAAAATAAAAGAGCTTTGAAAAAAGCGTGTGTAATTAAGTGAAACATCGCTAGTGAGTATAATGATGCACCTAAAGCCGCAGTCATATATCCTAATTGAGATATGGTAGAATAGGCTATTATTCTTTTTATATCATTTTGAACTAGGGCCACTAATCCTAGGAAAAACGCTGTAATTGACCCAACATAAAGTATGAAAATTGAAACTCCATCAGTAAGCTCATATAATGGCGAGAGACGGGCGACCATGTAAATTCCAGCAGTAACCATAGTTGCTGCATGAATTAACGCTGAGATTGGAGTAGGTCCTTCCATTGAGTCAGGTAACCAAAATTGTAAAGGCACTTGTGCAGATTTTGCCATAGCTCCAATAAATAAAAGTAAGCAGATTGCGCTCAGTGCATTAAATGTAAATCCGAATATACTAACACTATCCATGTTAATTGAATTTTTAATTTGAAATATTTGATTATAATCTGTTGTATTGTATGAGAGTAGTATTAAACATAGGCCTAACAGTAATCCAATATCACCCACTCTGTTTACTAGAAAGGCTTTATAGTTCGCCTTAATAGCAGATTCTTTTTTTATCCAAAAACCTATTAGTAAGTATGATGATAAGCCTACTAGCTCCCAACCGATGAAAAGCTGTAAAAAATTATTAGCGAAAACTATCAAGAGCATGGAAAATGTGAAAAAGTTAGTATAAATAAAAAATCTATTAAATGATGTATCGTCCTTCATATACGAGATTGAATAATAATGAACTAATAGCGACACTGATGTAACCACCGTGCTCATAATTAATGCTAAGGAATCAATGTAGATACCAAAGTGTAAAGAAAATAGTTTTGTATCAGCAAATGTTAAAAAATTAGCTGATATAGGCCCTGGATTGGACGAATAAAAAAGATAAAGGAGAAATAATGATAACAAGAAAGCAATCAGAATAGAAATGTTTGAAATGAGTACAGTTAAGTCTTTAGATGAGTTTTGACAAAACAATAAAAGTAGAGTTCCAATCAGTGGTGACAGCAATAATATAAGAGTTAGTGCGATCAACCCTTAAGCTCCGACAGATCATCAACATCTATAGTTTTTTTATTTCTGAAAAGCACAATTAATAGTGCAAGGCCAATCGCAGACTCAGCAGCTACAACAGTGAGAACGAAAAAAACAAAAACTTGTCCGGTGAGATCTCCGAGATAGTTTCCTAATGTAATTAGGTTGAAATTGACCGATAGAAACATTAACTCTAATGACATTAGAAGGACTAGTATATTTTTTCTATTTAGGAATATCCCTGCAACAGACAAAGTGAATATAATAGTACTTAATATAAGATAATAGCTTATTGGAATCATGCTACTCTTTTAAACCTTTAATAATTTTCAATCTATCCTTTTTTTCTACGTCAATTTGTTCTGTTGGATTTTGATATTTATTATTTGGATTTTTGCGATAGGTAAGAACGATTGCAGACAAAATACCAAGTAGAAGAATTAGACCCGCAATCTCAAATTCGACAATATAATCAGTAAATAAAACATAACCAAGATTTTCGGTGTTACTCTCGCTTATGACATTAATGCTATTGATCGCATTATAATTAATATTCTCAAAAGTATTAATAAAAAAGAATATTATCAGTACATTAAATATAACAAAGACTCCAATACCGACTGGTAGATACTTAATGTAAGCAGCATTCTTTTTTGCAATATTGATATCAAGCATCATAACTACAAACAAAAATAATACCATTACAGCACCTACGTATACCAGAATGAGTATGATTGATAAAAATTCAGCGCCTAATAATAGCCACAATACTGCAGATAAAAAAAATGAAAAAACTAAATAAATTGCAGATAAAACAGGATTTGAAGATGTGATTACTTTAATAGATGTGACAATTAGTAAAAAACTAAAAATAAAAAAAGTTGTGAGTTCAATATTCATGATTTATTTTTTTCTCTATCTTTAAGCTCTTCTTTCTCATACATATCACCTATTTTGAGAAGATCAATTTTATTCATCACACTATCTTTCCTGCGCTCAAAATGATACTCAAATATACTTGTTTCAACAATTGC
Source organism: uncultured Gammaproteobacteria bacterium (assembly GCA_913046125.1). Taxonomy (GTDB): domain Bacteria; phylum Pseudomonadota; class Gammaproteobacteria; genus CACLCV01. The sequence goes on along the minus strand of CAJWRL010000036.1, from coordinate 4,449 downwards.
GTCTACTGGACATGCCTCTTCGCAGAAGCCACAGTAAATGCACTTAAATAAATCAATTTCATATTTAGTAGTTCTTCTAGTGTTATCACTCCTCACCTCGGTATCCATTGAAATGGCTAATGCAGGACATACAGCCTCGCATAGCTTACAACCAATGCATCTTTCTTCACCGTTAGGATATTTTCTTAGAGCATGTAATCCTCTAAATCTTGATGATAGTGGCGTTTTTTCCTCAGGGTACTGGATTGTTATTGGTTTCTTAGATAATTTACGACCTGTTATTTTGAGTCCTTTCAGTATCTCAAGAAAGAATAAACTTTTTATAAACTTGATAATCTTATTCATAATTATAATGGTAAATATTTAAGATATATTAGTATACCTATAACCGTAAGCCAAAAGAATGTTATTGGTAAAAAAACCTTCCATCCCAAACGCATAATTTGATCGTATCTATATCTCGGTAGAGTTGCTCTCAACCATAGAAATATAAAAATAAAAATGAGTGTTTTGAGTGATAGCCACACAAAACCTGGGATAAAGGAGAAATAAGTATCTAAAAATGTTCCTTGAAAAGGCGATAGCCAACCTCCAAAAAACATGATACTTGATAGTATGCTTATGAGTATTAAATTCATATATTCTGCGAGGAAAAACATAGCGAATGCCATGCCAGAGTATTCAACATGAAAACCAGCCACAATCTCAGATTCGCCCTCCGATACATCAAATGGTGCTCTGTTTGTCTCAGCAACTCCTGCAATAAAATAAATTAAGAATAGAGGAAATAAAGGAATCCAGAACCAATTGAGTATTGATCCTGACTGCTCTTGAATTATAACTTGTAAATTCAAACTCCCAGAGAGCATTAACACACCAACTAGAGCAAAACCCATAGCTATCTCGTATGCAATAATTTGAGCTGCTGATCTCATAGAGCCAAGGAACGCATACTTTGAGTTAGAGGCCCATCCAGCAAGAATTACACCATACACACTAAGTGAAGTAAGAGCTAATATAAATAACAAACCTGCATTAATATTTGAGATAATGAAAAATTCAGACAAAGGGATCACAGCCCAGACCAATAAAGATGGGACAAGCATTAACATTGGCGCTGTGAGAAAAATACCTTTATTTGCGTTAGTAGGTATTATTATTTCTTTAGAAACTAATTTTAAAACATCCGCTATGGGTTGAAGTAGACCAGAGGGCCCTACTCTTGTTGGACCCATCCTGGATTGCATAAAACCAATAATTTTTCTTTCTGAATATGTAACGTATGCTACGATTAAAAATAAGGGTACAACAACCATCAATATCGACACAAGTGTGTTAATAATATAAAAAATAATATCCATAATTATAAGTCTACTTCAGTACTGTAGGCACCTATCTTTTGTTTATGTGTTCCACCTATTTTTACCAAAACAGCATTGACAGGTTTAGAATGAACTTTCTGTTTAATAGTGAGTTTAAATTGATTATTTTTTTCATTAAATATAATTTTATTATTACTACTTACACTTTTATCTAATGGCAGACTAAAGTAATCATCGTTGTCATGAGTTTTTATTATAGAATTACATCTTCTGAGTGTAGGATTACTTGAATTAGGATTTCTTATGATCATCTTCTCTAAGGAATCAGAGCTATTAGTCTTCTTCAAGTTTTTAATTCGAACATAATTATTACTAATATTAATCTCAGCTAATATTTTTCTAATCTTCTCTCTAATTGAGTTATATGTATAATCATTACCCATTGTGTTACATAAGCTTAATAGAATATCTGCTCCTTCTCGGCTTTCCCCAAGTGGATTGATTATTTTATTGTAATGTTGCAACTTTTTATTTGTATTTAAATAAGAGCCACTTGACTCAACTTGAGTTGATAAAGGAAAAACAATATCAGCATATTTTTTTATTGACTCTGTCATGTAAGAAGAAAAGAAAATGTTTACTTTTGATTCCTTTAATTTATCCATAATTCTGTTGTCATCTGAAAAATCATACTCTGGCTCAAGATTATAAATTATTAGTAGGTCATCTTTATCACTCAGTAGCTCATAGCTGTCTTCCTGTCCGTCAATAGAAACTCCTCCAGGTAGTCTGTGAGGCAATATTCCCATAGCCCATGCGCCAGATGTGTTTGCCTGATCACCCAATAGTGCAAGGTTTGCATTGATCGATTTAGCATATTCGCTAAAGTTATTTAGAATATTCGAATAATTACAAAGATATGAAACAGCTGGTCCAATCAATATAAGATTTTTTTTACTTTTTTCAAGATGAATATCTGACTCTTTATTAGAGTTGGTGAAATAATTTTCTAACTCTTGACTATTCAAAATTTCAGATTTTTCTAAGGGGAAGTTCTCCTCAAATTCATATGTTGATAGAGAAAATATATTTGTAGAATTATTTTTGTGTGCATCTCTAAAATATATAGATAATATGGGAAACTCTTTTGAGATATTAGCACCGACAATTATGATATTATCGAGAGATGGTATGTCTATAAGTTTAATATCAAACGATGGAATGGTAGGATAATTTTTTTGATACCTAAAATCACATTCCTTTGATCTATGATCAATTTTTTTTACATTTTTATTTCGGAGGAAATCTTGGAAAAGGAACATTTCCTCACAAGATGATTGCGCTGACATTATGGCACATGATCCAGATGAGTATTTCTCTAAGTATTCACTGAATTTTTCTGTTAAAGAATTAAAGTCAGTTTTCTCTAGATTTTCATTACGCCTAATCAAAGGATGTAATATTCTATCTTCAGATTTGATCCCCTCGTAACCAAATCGATCATTATCAGACAACCAAGATAAATTTATTTCTTCATCTTCTTTTGGGACACAGCGCTTTATATCATCCTTATATGTATGATAAAAAATATTAGAGCCAAGACAGTCGTTCGAGGAAATTGAAGGCATTTGTTTCAAATCCCATGTGCGAGCACTATATTTATATAAACTATTATTTAGCGCGCCAACAGGACATAGGTCAATAACATTACCAGAAAGTTGAGATGATAGACCTTCATTTATAAAAGTCTCAATTTTTGTTTCTTCACCCCTCCCGGTCATTCCCAGTTCTTTTATACCAGCAACTTCTTCGCCAAATCTAACACATCTGCTGCAATGTATGCACCTAGTCATTTCTGTATGGACTAGTTCGCCAATATTTTTATCAATGACTGTTCGCTTTAATTCTTTGTATGTAGATTTGTAATCACCATGCTCAAGAGAAACATCTTGAAGCTCACACTCTCCGGCTTGATCACATACAGGACAGTCAAGTGGGTGATTAATTAATAGAAACTCCATTGTGTTTTTTTGAGCTGCTTCCGCGGTTCTGTTATTAGTATTTATTCTCATTCCTTCCTTAACAATCGTGGAACATGCTGGCTGAGGATATTTCACATTTTCAATGTCAACAAGACACATTCTACAACTTGCTACTATACTTAACCTTTTGTGATAGCAAAATCTCGGAATATGAATATCATTACGATCTGCTACCTGAATGATAGTCTCATTCTCATTTACATCTAATTTTGTGTCATTAATGTATATATGCATTTAAATAATCATTGATTGCTTTTTTTCTACATAGTACTCGAACTCATTCCAAAAGTTTGAGAGAAAGCTTTTTACGGGCATAGCCGCGGCATCACCCAGAGCACATATGCAATGTCCTTCAATTTGATTAGCAACTCTATTAAGTAAATCTAGATCTGATTGATCTCCTTGACCTGCTCTTATTTTTACAAGTGTTTTATAGAGCCAGCCAGTTCCCTCACGACATGGCGTGCATTGACCGCACGATTCAGCGTAATAAAATCTAGATATGCGTTCGAGAACAGATACCATACATGTTGTTTCATCCATTACAATTACACCGCCTGACCCTAGCATAGTGCCAATTTTCATCAGAGGCTCATAATCCATTGGGGTGTCCATTATAACCTCACCTTTAACAACAGGTACAGATGATCCCCCAGGTATAACAGCTTTTAGTTTTTTGTCATTTAGTACTCCATTACACTCATCTAATAACTTTGAAAATGGTGTTCCCAATGGCGCCTCTATAACTTTTGGTCTGTTGAGATGCCCACTCATACAAAACATTTTTACTCCATGTGCATCACCCGCACCTAAATTTTTGTACCAATCTATTCCATTTTTTATGATATATGGGACTGATGCTATGGTTTCTGTATTATTTATTATCGTAGGCTTGCCATAAAGTCCTTGAACTGCTGGAAATGGTGGTTTAATTCTGGGCATACCTCTTTTCCCCTCGATAGATTCAAGCATTGCGGTCTCTTCTCCAACTATATAAGCACCAGCGCCTATTAATGGAATGATGTTTATAGAAACATTAGAACCCAAAATACTATCTCCAATAAAGTTGCGATCGTATGCCTCTT
>CAJWRL010000035.1 GCA_913046125.1 uncultured Gammaproteobacteria bacterium | reverse complement strand
TTAGAATGCCTGCCTGTCACGCAGGAGGTCGAGGGTTCGAGTCCCTTCGTCTCCGTAGTTTAAGTCATATATATGTTAAGTTTTATTAGAGATAAATTAAAAACATGGGTAGTAGTAATTCTTGTTATTCTTGTTGCAATACCTCTTGTATTTTTAGGTGTTGGCGATTACGGGACTAATCAGGAACAATATGCCCTTAAAGTCAATGACCAAGAGATAAGTAAATCTGTGGTACTACAAGAAATGGGTCAGTTCAAAGATGTTTTGAGAAAAAATTATCAAGGCTCTATCCCTCCTATTTATACGGATCAATTTATTAAAAAAATTACATTTGATAACTTAATTCGACGAAGCGTCGAAAATAATATCTCGTCAAACGCTGGTTTAGTTTTAAGTGATGAATCAATTGTTGATGATATTAAGAATACTTCATCATTTAGAGATGAGGATGGTTTTAATTCTCAGCTGTATAAGAGAAGATTATACATGATTAATATGAATCCTGATGTATATGAGCAATATATCTATCAAAAGGGCATAAGGGATCAATTAAGAAAAACAATTACTAGCTCGTCATTTTTGAGCACCATAGACAAAAAAATCAATATAAATGCCAATTATCACAAAAAGACTGGGAAAATATATATCCTTAACAAAAACTCCATAAATGCTGATGTTCAAATATCTCTTGATGATATAAATGAATACTACCAAAATAATAAAGAGAATTTTTACTCTAACCCTGAAGCTGAATTCAGTTATATTAGGTTAAATAAGAATAACATCATATCATCGATTCAAGTTGCTGAAGAGGAGATTAAAGCCAGATATAAAGAAAATCTTGAGACAGGCCTCTATTCAGCTGATAAACTCTATGAAATCAATCATCTTGTTTTTCCTATAAGAAATAATAGAGATAATGTCTTGGTAAGTGCAAAAAAAGCATACGAAGAATTATTATCAAATAAATCTTTCGAAAATATCTCTAATAATTATGATGTCAGTGAGGACACAAAAAATAGCTCAGGTTATCTTGGTAAACAAGCAATTATTGATTTGCCTAACATCATAAAATCCAATGTAAGAAAGATGCAAAATGGAGAGATCAAACTTATCTCCTCAGAGTCGAATGCAGTTCATATTATTAAGTTGATCGATACCACATCGCCAGATGATAAGACTTATGACCAAGTCAGAAAAGAAATCAAAGATCAAATTAGTAATACAATAGGAACTAAGAAGTACTTCTCACTACTTGATTCAATTAAAGAGAAATTATATGTAAATAATTCTTCTCTAACCATGATTGCAGATTCATATAACCTTGATTATTTAAAATCAGGCCTTATAAATCAAACATATAATGATGATATATTGACCTCAAATATAGTCAATCGTCTGTTTTCAAAGATTGAGTCACAAGAATTATACCCACCAATATATATAGATAATGATGACGTGCTATTTGTTAAAAAAATTAAATACTACCCATCAGAACAATTGTCAGCAAATGATTCTGAGGATGCAATTAGGGCTTTACTGACAACCCAAATTAATATCGATATTATCAACAAAGCTGCAAGTGAAAAACTGATCAATCTAAATAAAGGATCAGATCAAGATTTTGAATCATTTTCTGTCTATAAGTACGATAAAGATTATAGTGAGGAGGTCATGTCCTTAATAAACAATCAACCTATAACATCTTCATTTATTTCCCATAAAACTGAGACAGGAGATTTTGTTTTTCTCAAAATAGAGAGAATGGATGCTGGATTCATAGATAAAGATAAAATTGAATCAGATAATTATCTTGATTATCTTCGTAATACTCAATCTGAGTCAGATTACAATAGCTTCTACATCTCAAAATTTGAATCTTTCGATGTCGATATTAACGAAGAATACTTAAATCAGTAGCCAATAATATTGAAGCCATTATCTACGTATATTGTTTGACCTGTTATTGCGTTTGAGTAATCAGATAATAAGAAATAAACCGCTTTGGCAACATCATCAGTTGTAATGTTATCCTTAATTGCAGATTTCTGCTGATAAACATCTAAAATTTTATTAAAACCGCTGATACCTGCGGCTGCTAATGTTTTAATCGGACCAGCAGATACTGCGTTAACTCTTATTCGCCTATCTCCTAGTGAATCAGCAAGGTAAAGAACACTGCTCTCAAGACTTGCTTTTGCAACACCCATGACATTGTAGTTTTGAACAACTTTATTAGAACCAATATACGAGAGTGTAACAAGTGACGCTGCTTCGTTTAAATCATCTTCAAAAGCTTTTGCCAAAGCAGTAAAACTATATGAGCTTATATCGTGTGCTAGCGCAAACCCATCCCTTGATATATTATCTAGATACTTTCCACTTAAATGATCTTTAGGTGCAAATGCAGCTGAATGGACTATTCCATCAAGATTTCCATATTCTTGTTTAATTTTGTCTCTTAGTGTTGCAATTTCTTGATCAATTGATAAATCACACTGATATGAATTACCTATATTTAACTCATCTGCTAGCTTGAGAACCCTCTCCCTCAGTCTATCATTTTGATATGAAATAATAACATTGGCATCGTTTTCTTTTAGAACTTTAGCAACTGCAAATGAAATCGATCTATTGCTTGCTATCCCAGTAACTAAAACATTTTTTCCTTTTAGATTCATAATATAATTGTAATATAGTACATTATAGAATGATGAGATTAAAGAAAGTTATTATTCTTATAGTAGTCTTAATTATTCAAACTAGCTATAGTCATGCCAATACATCTATAAGTATTGGGTATCAAGCTAAATATAGAAATTTTGATAATTTTGATTATGTCAATAGTGAAGCCACCAAGGGTGGAGAGATTACTATATCTGCCTTTGGGACATTTGACTCACTAAATCCGTTTCTTTTAAAATCACTATCTCCGGCTCAGATAAATAACTTGATGTTTGATACATTAATGACCAGGAGCCTAGACGAACCATCATCAAGCTATTCATTACTTGCAAAGGCATACCAACTTGCTGATGATAAACTTTCTGTGAATTACTACATAGATGAGAATGCAAGATTTAAAAATGGAGATCAAGTAACAGCGTATGACGTAAAATTTTCTTTTGATCTCTTGTTATCTGAGAAAGCTCATCCCCAATATAGAATTTACTGGAATGATGTCGAATCTGCTGAGACATTAGATGCCTTCACAGTGAAATTCAATTTTAAAAGAAGAAATCCTGAACTACATTTGATATTAGGCGATCTTCCAGTGTTTTCAAAAAAATGGCTAAGTAAGAGTGAGTTTCCCTCTAGTGTTAAGAAAATACCTATCACAAGTGGGCCATATACTATTTCAGATTATAGTATAGGGAAATACATTATTTATGAAAGAAATCAAAATTATTGGGCACAGAATATTCCTACTAGAAGACATATGTATAATTTTGATCGGATTATGATTAAATACTATAAAGATATGACTGTTGCTTTAGAGGCCTTTAAAGCTGGTGAATACGATTATATTCATGAAAATCACTCTAAAAGGTGGGCCAGGGATTATGAGGGACCAAATTTTACAAATAACAAAATCATAAAAACTGAATTATTACACTCCAATAATACTGGTATACAGGGTTTTGCATTTAATACTAGAAATAAAATATTTAAAGATATTAATCTAAGAAAGGCTATAAGTTATGTTTTTGATTTTGAGTGGTCAAATAACAAGTTATTTTATAATCAATATCTAAGATCTGATAGTTACTTTACTAATAGTGAAATGAAAAGCGAAATACAGGTTGATACCGATGAACTAAAACTAGCGAAAGAATTGGATATTAATTCAAATAGAATAAAACCAAAATACCTTCTTCCCATCAATTTAAGTGCGTCTGAATACAGAAGATCTCTACTTAGTGCAAAAAAAATACTAGATAGCTCGGGTTACTACATCAGGAATAATCAACTCTATTCAAAAAATAATGAACCAATTGTAATTAATTTTTTACTTGCTCAAAAAGGTTTTGAAAGAATTTTAGCTCCATTTAGAAATAACCTTCAGAGACTCGGTATAAAGCTAAACTACAGAACCGTAGATCTCTCCTTATATCAACAGCGTCTTGATAATTACGATTTTGATATGACTGTTGTCAGTTATCCACAATCTCAGTCACCCGGTTCTGAATTAATGAGTATGTTTTCCTCTGACAGTGCTAATAAAAATGGTGCATTCAATTTTCCTGGCATTCAGGATCAAGACGTCGACAAGCTGATAGAAAGAATAATTTATACAAAAAATAGGCGTGAGATGATCACAGCAGCAAGGCTAATGGATCGTTTGCTTTGGAATCAGTTCTACATGGTACCAAATTGGTATATAAATACTCACAGAGTGGCATTTTATAATAAGTTCAATATGCCCAAAGAACCACCGCTTTATTACCAAGCAACAAACTATGTATTACAGACCTGGTCATCAAAATGACTTTATATATTTTTAAAAGACTATTACTTATGCTGCCTACATTATTAGGTATATTATTTTTTACATTTTTAATTATTCAGTTTGTTCCAGGAGGTCCTGTCGAGCAACTAGTCAATAAGCTATCTGGTCTTGATTCAATCACCGAATCTTCATCTTCATCAAATACCTACAGAGGTTCTAATGGGCTATCAGATGAACATATTGAACAACTGAACAAATTTTATGGATTTGATAAGCCTTTTTTAGAAAGATTTTTTATCATGATTAGTAACTATGCATCTTTTGATTTAGGAATGAGCTATTTTCACAATCAAAGCGTCGGTGACTTGATACTGAGTAAATTACCTGTATCTATAAGCCTTGGGCTTTGGTCTTTCATAATTGTTTACTTGGTCAGCATACCTTTAGGTATAAAAAAAGCTGTTAACGATGGAAGCAGATTTGACATAATATCCAGCACAATTGTATTAATTGGATACTCTATACCCGGATTCGTACTTGGTATCGGATTAATCGTTTTACTCGGTGGGGGGAGTTTTTTTGACATATTCCCAACTCGAGGTCTAGTCTCAGATGATTGGTCTAATTTGAGTGTCATTGAAAAAATATTAGATTACTTATGGCATATCACCTTACCAATAATATGTCTTATTATAGGAAGTTTTGCGGTTATGACTATGTTGACCAAAAATAGTTTCATAGACGAGATAAATAAACTATATACGGTTACTGCTAGAGCGAAAGGACTGAGCGAAAATAAAGTTTTGTATTCTCATGTTTTTAAAAACGCAATAATACCTATATTAACAGGATTTCCTGCTCAGTTCGTCTCTGCTTTTTTCACAGGAAGCATACTTATCGAAACAATCTTTTCACTAGATGGTATAGGCTTACTTTCCTATGAGGCAATTATACAAAGAGATTATCCTGTAGTTATGGGCACTCTTTTTATTTTTACCTTGATAGGTTTACTCACTAAACTCATAACAGACATAATGTATGTCTATGTGGATCCAAGGATTAAATTTACATCCTCAAATACACAAAGAAATCTATAATGAATACATTCTCAATCATGTGGAATAATTTTAAAAGCAGTAAGAGGAGTCTCTACTCACTTTACATTTTTTTGTTTTTATTTATTTTAAGTCTTTTTTCAGAAATGATTAGTAATGATAAACCAATTATTATGAATATAGATGACAGAGTATATTATCCATACATCATAGATTATGTTGAGACTGACTTTGGGGGTGAGTTAGAGACCACTCCTGACTACAAAGGATATTTCATCACTAATTTACTTAAGAATGAGAAAAACTGGGCTATTTTTCCAATCAATCCTCACTCATATAACTCGATAAACTTTAATAATTTAAATCCGAATCCTGCACCTCCATCTAATGATAATTTATTAGGTACTGATGATAGGGGTCGCGACGTGCTCGCTAGACTCATTTATGGTTTTAGACTTTCTGTTGTATTCGCTCTAGCACTTACAGCAATAGGTATAGTTATAGGTTTATTCTTTGGCGCCATACAAGGATATTTTGCAGGAAGAGTAGATCTCTATCTGCAAAGATTTATTGAAATCTGGGGATCGATGCCCGAATTATATATCTTAATTATTTTTGCCTCGATATTTGAGCCTAGTATATTATTATTAGTCTTTCTATTATCTCTTTTTGGATGGATTAGCTTATCAGATTATGTCAGAGCTGAATTTTTAAAAGGAAGAAACATGGATTATGTAAATGCAGCTCGAACACTTGGATTAACTGATTACCAAATAATTATCAAACATATATTACCGAATAGTCTTATTTCTGTGGTAACTTTTTTACCTTTCAGAATTAGTGGTGCAATTCTTATTCTAACAAGCTTAGACTTTCTCGGCCTTGGTGTTCCATCAACAACACCTAGCTTAGGTGAACTCTTGTCGCAGGGTAAAGAGAATATTTCTGCTTGGTGGCTATCTTTAACGACATTTGTTGTTTTAGTTGGGACCCTAATGCTATTGATCTTTATTGGTGAAGGTATAAGAGAGTCTATAAGTGGTAAATCATCATGACTATGTTGGAGTTCATAAATTATAGCGTATCACTCAGTAATTCAAACACACCACTAATTAAGGACATATCTTTTAAGCTGGAGAAGGCCCAGTCGCTTGGGATAGTAGGCGAGTCAGGTTCTGGAAAGTCATTAACCGCTCTATCTGCACTCGGCTTATTGAACAGAAGGATTTTTTCAGCAAAAGGGCAAGTTTTGGTCAACAGCAGGAATATATTCGATTTAAATGACTCAGAGCTAAACAATATCAGAGGGAATGAAATTACTATGATATTTCAAGAACCAATGCTCTCACTCAATCCAGTTAAAGACCTCCAATCTCAAATTTACGAGTGTGTTGAACTGTCAGATAAAAATCTTGATCACAATGATATCAGGAATTCTTTGAGTGCTGTGGGTTTAACTGATATCAATAAGATACTCACTAGTTACCCGCATATGATATCTGGCGGCCAGAGACAGAGATTCATGATTGCAATGTCAATACTGAGAAAACCAAGCATTATGATAGCAGATGAACCTACCACTGCTCTGGATGTAACACTTCAGAAACAGATACTAGATACCTTAAATAATTTAAAAAATGATTTAAACATGTCGATGCTTCTGATCTCACATGATATAGAGCTCATAAAGAGATACTGCGATAACATACTTGTCATGAAAAATGGGGTCATAATTGAGAATCAGTCAACAAGTAGAATTTTCTTACAACCTGACCATGCTTATACTAAACAGTTAGTTAATTTTAAAACATCAAAATTTAGAGAAGATTTTATAACCAAAGAAGATAAAGTTCTTGAGACTAAGAATTTAAGCTGTAAATATTTGGTAAAAGATAGTTTTTTTAGGAAGAAAAAAGAATATTTTAATGCACTCGAAGATATTAATATCAATATTCATGAAGGTGAATCAGTAGGAATAGTTGGTGAGTCTGGTTCGGGAAAAACGACGCTTGCAATGTCAATTATGCATCTTCTATCTTATGAAGGGGAGATAAGAATTTGCGATAAAATAACCCAAGAAAAATTACTCTCAGATAGGCAACTTAGAAGGAACTTTCAAATAATTTTCCAAGATCCTTTTTCTTCTTTATCTCCAAGAATGACAATAAAACAAATTCTTTCTGAGGGTATAGTTAGTCTATTGAAAATTTCAGAAAATAATAAAATTCATCAAATGTGTATTAACATATTAAATGAGGTTGGACTTGAGGAGAATATGCTGTATAGATATCCACAAGAGTTTTCAGGAGGCCAAAGACAGAGAATAGCAATAGCTCGAGCGCTTGTGCTTCAGCCGAAATTATTAATCCTTGACGAACCTACTAGCGCTCTAGATGTTTTAGTGCAAGATAGTGTGGTTAAACTTCTCATCAATTTACAATCAAAATTCAATTTATCATATTGTTTTATAAGTCATGACTTAAATCTGATCAAAAAGATGTGTCATCGAACCTATGTGATGAAAGATTCTGTTATAATTGAGCAGGGTACAACAAAAGAAATCTTTAAGAATCCTCAAGAATCATATACAAGAAATCTACTTGAATCATCCTTCATCAGCTATTAAATACTCTTGATAAAATATTTTTATAAATATTTTTTAAAACTTCTAAGTCGTCTTCCTTGACAGATTCATTGATCTTATGT
>CAJWRL010000034.1 GCA_913046125.1 uncultured Gammaproteobacteria bacterium | reverse complement strand
TGTATATGTTCCACCGTAGAGAGTGCTTGTACTCACGATGTTATCTCCAGCTTCGCAAATTGTCATGATAGCGTAAGTTGTGGCCGCAGAACCAGAGGCTAGAGCCAGTGCTCCAATTCCTCCTTCCATAGCCGCAACTCTTTTTTCCAAAACATCAGAAGTTGGATTCATTATTCGGGTATAGATATTACCTGCTACTTTGAGGTCAAATAAATCTGCTCCATGCTGAGTATCATCAAATGAGTAAGATGTTGTTTGGTATATTGGAACCGCAACTGATTTTGTTGTTGGTTCAGGTGAATATCCACCATGTATTGCTATTGTCTCAAATTTCATATTTTAACCCCTAACATTCACTGACTATATAGTTTATAAGATATAGGTTAATTTATCTATCGAAAATGTCATACTGTGATGGCTCCTCTTTCTTATCATTCAATCTAAATCCTATCCCAAGCAGCCTTATGGGCTTGACGATTTTCACTATATTAGAGTCGAACAAATTTTTAAACTCATTTAGCTCTATTTTTAAACTTTTCTTTTGTCTAGTAATTGTCTCAAAATCATTAAATTTAATTTTCAAAAAAATTTCTCTGACATCGTTAGTATTGACGTTGGACGATTTACACCTTTCGATGAGCTTGGTGTATAAAATCGACAGCTGTTGTACACATAGAGTAGTATCATTCAAATCATGAAGAAATGTATCCTCAACACTAATACTTTTTCTTGTTCTATTGGTCTCTATTTCCCTGTTATCTATTCCCCTTACTAGATTGAATAGTGTATAACCATATGATCCAAATATTCTTATTAACTCATCTTTAGATATTTTTTGCATATCACTACAACTTGTCATATTTAAAGTTTTGCATTTCTTGAAGTTTACTTTCCCTATTCCAGGTATGGACTTCAAACTCACTGTTTTAATAAAGTTTTGAATTTCATCATCACAAATTGAGAATTGGTTATCAGGTTTTTTCCAGTCAGAACAAATTTTAGCAATCAGTTTGTTTGAAGAGATACCGGCAGATGCAGTTATACCAAAATCAGCTTTAATACATGATCTAATTTGCTTTGCCATTTCCTCAGGATCTCCCTGGCAGTATCCAGACTCTGATACATCTAAAAAAGCTTCATCAATTGATACAGGTTCAATTTTTCTTGAATAACATTTAAAAATTTTAAAAATTTCTTTTGATATTTTTCTATACTTTGTAATATCAACGGGTAGAATAATTAGTTCTTTGCATAGCTGAGTAGCTGTTTTTGATGACATTGCTGAGTGAAGTCCATACTTTCGTGCAAGATAATTACATGTCGTCAAAACTCCTCTCTCATTAGCTTTTCCACCCACTGCAACAGGCTTATTCTGCAAGTTCGGATTATCTCTGATTTCTATTGATGCAAAAAAACTATCCATATCGATATGGATTATCTTTCTTTGTTTCCAGATCTTAGTTTTTTGATTCATCGAGTGTCAACGCTTTAATAGTTAAAGCATGAATCTCGCCTGTTTTTATATATCCATCTAATAATGCATATATCATTTTATGTCTTTGAATAGTTGATTTACCCTTGAATATATTACTTATAATACTGACAGTGTATTTAGACTCTGATCCCTCCACTGACAAATTATCAAATTTGATTCCTTTTGATATAGCATCAGTAATTGCATCTTTCATATTCTATTTCTCCCACAGTTCTGGATTAGCCCAGTTTTTGCTATTCAACCAATCAGGATTATCTTTATACTCAGATATATCATAAATAAAAACTTGTACTTTACTGTTGCTTGACGGTCCAAAATACTTATACCCATAACCAAAAAACATATTCAAATACTTAGTATTGTTTTTTTTGAATCTATCATCATTTGTAATAAGTAACATTATATTTTGTAATCCATAATTCTTTTTAAAAAAATCTGAATTAGTTAAGCTATCAAGATCTGAGAGTATAACTACTAGTTCATCATCAGAAAAGACATTTTTTTTATAGTTATCTAGCGAGTCTATACTCTCGTGGGTAAATGAGTCTAATTCTTTTAAGAAATCTCCATCATCCACTAGTTTTAAGATTCTTACATTCTTTTTATTGCTTATATATTTTTCTATATCCACTTTTCCCTTCTAATAAGTGATATTTAACTGTCTTACCCTTATAAGTATTTATAATATCAAAAATATCGTAGTCATTTGAAGAAATGTGTTCTTTAATTATTATTTTACTTTTAACGCGTTGAATGGTCTCATGAATAATATCTATGTTCTCATTTATATCATTTTTGACTATTTCCCTCAAAAATTGTTCATTTTTCGAGGGTAGTGCACTCTTATTTATATTGAACATAAAATCAAAATATATATAGTCGAAATGCTTACTCGTATTTCTAATAAATTCTATACAATTTCCAAATCTAATCTTTATTCTGCTAAAAATGTATCGAATATCATCACTTTTAATTTTTTCTCTAGCATCAACTAGTAAAGACATAATCAAAGGGTTTCGATCAATTAGCGTAATATTATTTCCCAGAGATGCCAGTACTGCTGCATCTCTCGCAAAGCCGCCGGTACAATCTAAAATACTTGAATTCTTTGCTTTAAATATTTTATTAAGTTGATGTTTTTTATTATCTAGTAGGATTTTACTGTAATCATCAAAGGATAGTGACATTTTCATATTTTTTTCGTTATCCCTGATCACGTATCCATCAGATGTCTTATGCAATGTGATTTTTGGAGAAGCTGGGAGTGGTATAGATAGCATTTTCCTAATTAATGCCGCCTATATTAAACTTTCTTCTTATAAACCTAAGAGTGTAATAAATAAGTGGCCAAATTGAAGCGGTGACTATTGATCCAACTAGCAAAGCTTGATAATCAATATTTCGATCAATTATATAATATGCCCAAACAAGTAAATGTTGTTTTAAGAAAATAAATATAAATAATACCACCGCTTGCTGTGCGATCGTCATATACCTAAGCGAATTATATAGTCGTAGAATAATATATACCAGTAGTACATAGAAAAGTGAGGAGATCCCTAGTACCTGACCATATACAATGTCGATGATAATTCCAGTAAGAAAAGCTAGAAAAAGTTTATTATTTGAGGGAAGTGCAATTGCCCAATATATAACGATTAAAAGCATCCATTCAGGTGCATAGTACCCAAGTGGAAGAGTGATAAGGGATATAAAAAGGCCGAGAATGATAGTGATAAGGATTATTAGCATGGATTACTATCACCTCTCATCTGCAGACAGAATTACCTCAGAGACTTTATCAGCATCCTCTAATGGTTTTATAATCACCTGGCTGAATCGCTCACCCTCATTTCTTATAACTTCGACCACTCTACCAATTTTCAACGAGGGTATAAATCTATTTGCCTGCCCCGATGTAATTATAAGATCACCAGATTCTACTTCACTGTCATTTGGAAAAAACGAAACTTCGAGCAAGTTATCTTGTGACCTACCTTTGATTATGATTTGTTGGCCTGTCCGAGCAATCTTCGCAGGGACATTACTATCATTATCTGTGATGAGTAAAACTTTACTAGAGTAAACATTTACTTCGACGACCTGTCCTAGAAGACCGTTTACTCCCATCACCGTTTGCCCGACTCTAGTTTTATAATTTGAACCTATATTTATTTGAACTGATTTTTTGTTTGGAATGACATCCTTTTGAGTGATCTGTGCAATTTTAATATTTTTCAAATTATTATCCATTTGACTTTTTATTGATCTAAGTCTGGATACCTCATTTTCTAGAACATCAATTCTTTGAAGATTTATTTTCATTGCCGTATTTTGTTTTTCAAGCTCCTCTATTTTTTGTTTTAGTTGCTCAACAGTTTTTTTTTCTTCGACAAATTTTGAGAAAAATGTTGATGGAGTACTAGCAAGGTATTGGATAGGTGTTATCAAAAAATCATTTATTATGATTCGTATATAGTTAGAATTAGAGTATTTGATGTCTAACACAACTGAACTAACAGACAGACCTATAAAAAATAAGAGAAGATAAAAGTTAGTTACACTGTGCTTGAATAATGTTGTAGACACTGCTTAATCCATTGAGAGAAATTCTACCCCTTTCTCATCAATTATCTCTAAAACTTTACCACCACCTCGTGCTACACAGCTAAGTGGATCCTCTGCCACGACAACATTCATTCCTGTTTCTTCTTTGATTAGCATATCAAGGTCTTTTAGAAGTGCACCTCCACCTGTAAGCACCATACCTCTCTCGTGAATATCTGCTCCAAGCTCAGGAGGTGTGTTTTCGAGAGCAGTCTTGACAGCAGCTACAATACCTTGAAGTGCTTCCTGTAAGGCTTCTAGCGTTTCATTACTGTTAATCGTAAATGATTGAGGGACACCTGCTGCTAAATTAGTACCTTTCACCTCTATTTCTAATAAATCACTACTAGGATAAGCGGATCCTATTTCATGTTTTATTTTTTCAGCAGTAGGATCTCCTATAACACATCCATAATTTCTTCTAACATAACTAATGAGAGCTTCTGAGAAAGTATCCCCACCTATTCTAGTCGATGAGGCATAGACAATACCGTTTAGGGAAATTGTGGCTACCTCGGACGTTCCGCCACCAATGTCACAAACCATATATCCTCTTGGCTCATCGAGTGGCATACCTGCACCAACTGCAGCAGCCATTGGCTCGTCAATTAAATGAACGACTCTTCCACCTGCACCTGAGGCCGATTCCCTTATTGCTCTTCTTTCAACTTGTGTAGCCCCACATGGTACACATATTAAAACTCTAGGACTTGGCCTAAACCAGGCACTCTTGTGAACTTTTTTGATAAAGTGTTGCAACATTTTTTCACAAATTGTGAAATCTGAAATCACACCATCTTTCAATGGTCTAATTGCTGTTAGCCCGACAGGTGTCCTGCCAAGCATATTCTTAGCTTCATTCCCGACGGCTTCAACTCTTTTATTTGCACCTTGCTCGTCTCTGACTACTACAACTGATGGTTCATCTAAAACAATACCTTTTCCTTTCATGTAGATGAGTGTATTTGCTGTACCTAAGTCAATAGATATGTCGGTGGAAAACATCCCTGCAATTTGTTTTATAAAATTGATCATCTATCACTCCTTTAGTAATTTATTAAGAATTTCATTTAAGACTTTTGGATTAGCTTTACCTTTCATCTCTTTCATAATTTGACCTACGAAAAACCCCATTAGCTTGTCTTTTCCATTTTTATAATCTTGGACTTCTTTAGGATGCTTTTCCAGTATTTTTTGCGCTTCTTTCATGAGAATTCCGGTATCAGATACTTGTTCAATATTTTTCGATCTTATGATTTCATCAATATCAAGCTTACCGGTCCATAATTCATTCAATATGTCTTTTGCTTGCTTGCTTGAGATTTTGCCCTGGACAATATAATTCATTAATTGGGATATATGCGAAGGTTTTATTGTAGCAACAGATATATCTACATTATGCTTGTTACACAAGCCTACTAATTCACTTAGTATAAAATTTGCTACGAGTTGTGGATCAGAATCTGACCCTTTAATTGATTCATCAAAGAAAGTAGACAAATTTGAATTCAAAGATAATATTTCCGCGTCGTCTTCTTTAAGACCATAATTATTTTTGTAGCGATCTTTTTTATCATCTGGCAACTCAGGGAGCGTTAGCTTTATCTTGTCAATTTTTTCTTGAGAGATTTCAACTGGAAGCAAGTCTGGGTCAGGAAAATACCTATAGTCATTTGCTTCCTCTTTTGACCTCATAGGTCTTGTCTCATCCTTCTTGGGATCATATAGTCGTGTTTCTTGAATTACAGACTCACCAGATTCAAGAATTTCTCTTTGTCTTATCACTTCGTAATTAATTGCAGATTCTACAAACTTAAATGAATTTATATTTTTTATTTCAGCTCGAGTGCCAAATTCATCACCTGGCCTTCTCAATGATATGTTTGCATCACATCTAAAAGACCCTTCTTGCATATTCCCATCACTTATTCCTAGACTTTTTACAATAGAATGTATTTTCTTTAAATAGGTTACTGCCTCTCTAGAAGATCGCATGTCAGGCTCTGACACTATTTCTATTAGTGGGGTTCCTGCACGGTTCAGATCTATAGCGCTCTCATCTTCATAAAGATCGTGTATTGATTTTCCTGCATCTTCTTCAAGATGTGCACGTGTAATACCAACGCTCTTTTTGGTCCCATCTACATATATATCTAACTTGCCATCAAAAACAATCGGCAGTTCGTATTGAGAAATTTGATATCCTTTTGGTAGATCAGGATAGAAATAGTTTTTTCTGGCAAATATTGATTTTCTTGCTATTTTTGCATCCACAGCTAATCCAAATTTTACAGCCATATCGACTGCATTTTTATTTAATACTGGGAGTACACCTGGCATAGCTAAATCTATAACTGATGCTTGCGTATTTTGATCAGCTCCAAAGTCTGTCGATGCAGATGAGAATAGCTTACTCTCAGTTGACAGCTGGACATGTATTTCTAGCCCTATTACAGTTTCCCACATAATTATTTTCCTGGTTCTCTTTTATGCCAATCTGTTTCTTGTTGGTAGAGATGAGAGATTTTAAGTATATTTTTTTCATCAAAATGATTACCAATTATTTGTAAGCCTAATGGCATATTCTCTTTAAATCCCATTGGTATTGACATAGCAGGCAACCCAGCAAGATTCGTACTCACTGTATAAACATCTGATAGGTACATTGCGATTGGGTCATTCATCTTCTCACCAATTTTAAATGCTTTATCAGGTGTTGTCGGTCCAATGATCAGATCAACTTGATCAAAGGCATCTCTGAAGTCATTAGCAATTAAGTTTCTAACTTTTTGAGCTTTCAAGTAATATGCATCGTAATACCCTGCAGACAGGGCATATGTACCAACTAATATTCTTCTTTTAACCTCTTTCCCAAAACCCTCCGAACGTGATTCTCTGTATAAATTTTCGAGGTCAGATGAATTATCTGATCTGTGTCCATATCTTACACCATCAAATCTAGATAAATTTGAAGAGCATTCTGCTGGTGCAACAACTTGATAAGCAGAGACCCCCAAGCTTGTATATTTAAGATTAATAGTTTTAATCTTACATCCAACTTTTTCTAACACCTTTACCGAATCATAAAAAACTTTTTTTACATCATCATTTAAATCTTTAACAAATTCTTCAGGTATACCAACGGTATAATTATGATTTGTATCGCTCAAGCAGTACGATTGATAATCAGGCACTTCGACACTTGAACTGGTGGAATCCTTTTCATCATAGCCAGACATTTCTTTTAGTAAAATAGCCGCATCAAGCGCGTCTGTGGTAAAAATACCTGCTTGATCTAAACTTGATGCAAATGCAATCATTCCATATCTTGACACTCTTCCATAAGTCGGTTTTAATCCACAGATTCCACAAAGTGATGCAGGCTGTCTGATTGATCCGCCAGTGTCTGTTCCTGTCGAACATGGCGAAATTCTGGCTGCAACCGCAGATGCAGACCCACCAGAAGATCCGCCAGGGACATATTCAGTATCCCATGGATTTTTTACAGGACCATAGAAGCTCGTCTCATTAGAGGAACCCATTGCAAATTCATCCATATTTGTTTTCCCAAGCATAATTGTGCCAGCATTATTAAGTTTTTCTATTACAGTCGCATTATAAGGACTCACAAAATTATCAAGCATTTTAGAGCCACATGATGTTTTAATATTTTTAGTACAAAAAATATCTTTCTGAGCAATAGGTAAGCCAGATAATGCTCTAACTTTATTTTTTGCTATCTCTTCATCAATTTTTCTTGCTTTATTAAGAGCAAACTCTTCAGTTAGAGTAACAAAACAATTGAGTTCGTCATCACGCTCTTTTATTTTATCAAGGTAGTTGCTCGTCAGTTCAATCACACTAACGTCTTTATTTTTGATCGCTGTCAAGATCTCTTTTACAGATTTAAAATTCATATCAATCAATTATTTTTGGGACTATGTAATAACCATCTTTCGTTTTAGATGTATCATTTTGATTTTCTGATCTATTGATATCTTTGATAGGTCTGTCCTCTCGCAAAGGTTGATTGAAATCAAGTGGATGAGCCATAGGTTCCATACCTTCTGTGGGCGCAGCATCAATTTCTCCAATTAGTTTGAGGATATTCTCCAGGTTGATAATGAGTTCATCAACATCATTTTCTGGGATGCTTAACTTAGACAGGTGAGTTAATTTATCAATCGTTTTT
>CAJWRL010000033.1 GCA_913046125.1 uncultured Gammaproteobacteria bacterium | reverse complement strand
AAGATGCACAAGCATCTTGAGGATGCCCTTCATGGAAAGCAGCACCTTGATTTTGTTGAAATAAGTGATGTTGAAAAGAAAATGTCAGAGGTGATTATTAATCAAGCTCTTGAAAAAAAACTTAATGAAATATGGGGCTGTGAGACCCCTTTGTATTATCCAAATTCTCATGCCGGCACTACTGATCTATGTGGCGTTTATGATAACAATGAATCTATAATAGATTTTAAATCATCGAATAGAATAAAAAAAAGAGAATGGATAACAGATTATTTTTTACAAACATGTGCTTATGCATTGGCTCATAACCTGCAGCATAAAACTAATATTAGACAAGGAGTTATTTTGATTTGTACATCAAAATTTGAATTCCAAGAGTTTATAATCAAGGATAATGAGTTTTTGTGGTATCAAAAAAAGTTTGAAGATAGGGTTAGAAAGTATCAAAATTTAGTGAGTTTAGAAGATGAATAATACTGAAATCATGGGTGTCTTAAATATTACAGATAATTCATTTCATGATGGCGGTAAATACAACTCTTTTAAAAAGTCTTTCCAACATGCAAAAAAGATAATTCATGAAGGTGCTGATATCATAGATATTGGAGCAGAGTCATCAAAACCAGGGTCTGAACCCGTATCAAGTAAAGTTCAAATAAAAAAAATCGAACCTGTAGTAGAGGCTATAAGAGAAATTTCTGATATACCAATCTCAATTGATACTCGGAGTTCTGATGTAATTAAAAAATTAACTAAATATAGTATAAACATTGTTAATGATATTTCAGCTTTACAAGATATGGAGCTAATTAACGTAATAAAAGATAATAATTTAATGGTTTCATTGATGCATATGCAAGGCGTACCTAAAAACATGCAAGATAATCCTGCTTATGATGACGTCGTCGCTGATGTATATGATTATCTAGAAAAAAAAGTAGAATTATGCGTAAATTCTGGCATTGATAAGAGCGATATAATTGTTGACCCCGGATTCGGCTTTGGTAAAACTCTCGATCATAACTACTTGTTATTAAATAGTCTGAAGAAATATACTAAATTAGGGTGCCGTATTTTATCGGGAATTTCTAGAAAAAGTATGATAGGGAGTGTAATAAATAAACCTCCATCAGAGAGATTGTATGGCTCGTTGGCTGCAACAGTGCTAGCTATAAGGAATAAAGCCAGTATTTTACGAGTTCATGATGTCAGACAAACCAGAGTACTACTGAATTTTAAAGATTTGATGATAGAAAAAACATGATCTTATTTGGCACTGATGGCATTAGAGGCAGGTATGGCGATTTCCCGCTTGACGATTCAACTATTAAAAAAATTGGATGCTCAATTGCAAAATCATTCGGCAACACTGTTAAGAAAGTTATTATTGGACATGATGGAAGGGAGTCATGTGGCGCCATTCTAGATAGTCTAACTGAAGGAATAAACTTCATAAATAATTACGATATAATCAACCTAGGATTATTTCCAACACCTTCTCTGTCTTTAATTCTCTCCAAAAATGATTCTGAAGATGCTATAGGGATTGAAATAACTGCTTCACATAACCCATATTTAGACAATGGCATAAAAATATTCGACAAAAATGGTTATAAAATTTCGTCAGAATTAGAAAGAAAAATTGAGGAGATAGTTGCTACTCAAAATGATGTCAACATAACTTCAAGTACTAAATTCGTTGATAGTAGTCCAATGAAATCTGTTTATATAGATTTTATTTCTGGACTACTATCGTCAATTAAAAAATGTCGAACTCATCTTAATGTTGCAGTTGATTGTGCAAATGGCGCTACATCTCATGTAATAAATGATATTACGTTTCCAGATAATATATCTTTGAAGATATTTAATAACTCTCCTGATGGTGTAAATATAAATGATAAGTGTGGTGCAGTTTATCCCGAATATTTATCCAACTTAATTTCAAAAATAAACAAAAAAAAGGACACGGAGTATGTTGATTTTGGTGTCTGTTTTGATGGCGACGGGGATAGAGCGATATTAATTGACAGCTCAGGAAATATTTTAGATGGCGATGATCTTCTATACATTTTCTCCACCAATTCTAAAATAAGCAATATTGTAGTTGGTACTGTCATGACGAACTTTGGGATACGGAGAAGTCTAAGAGAAAATGGAATAGATTTTATAGAATCTGATGTGGGGGACAAAAATGTGCTCGAAGCCATGACTGCACATCATGCATTTTTGGGTGCTGAATCATCAGGACACATTATTCAAAGTGGTTTAGGGAGTATACCGATTGGAGATGGTCTAATAACTATGACTAAAATTATTGATCTACTATGTACTAGAAACAAAAAAATCGAGGAACTATATCCTGTGAATCTAAAAATACCATCTAAATTAATTAACATACAATGCTCATCACCTGAACAATTTCTCAAGGATAATAATTTAATCTTTTCTAATGTTGAAGAAATTCTTGGAAATAGTGGTAGAATCTTTGTAAGAAAATCAGGTACGCAGTCATTAATCAGAGTTCTCATAGAGCATGAATCGAATGAAACTTTAGAATTAGCAGAGAAAAAAATTAAATTAATAATATAATGTCAAAGAAAATCATAGCAGGAAATTGGAAACAAAATGGTACCTTAAAAAGCTCCATTAGCCTTACTCGAAAAGTTCTTCAAGCTGTAAAGAAGGAAAAATACACCCACGAAATCGTTATTATTCCTCCTTCTATATTTTTATTACCCATCAAAGATTTAATT
Organism: uncultured Gammaproteobacteria bacterium; assembly: GCA_913046125.1. Lineage (GTDB taxonomy): Bacteria > Pseudomonadota > Gammaproteobacteria > CACLCV01. Next base: position 5,656 of record CAJWRL010000033.1, on the reverse strand, counting down.
CACAAGAGTCAAATAAAATTAGGAGCTCAGAACGTGTCTGCTTTTAATGATGGTGCATATACAGGTGAAATATCAGGCTCAATGTTAAAAGACTCTGGAGTAGATTATTGTTTAGTCGGGCATTCAGAGAGACGGCATATAATCAATGAAGATGAATCCGAATTTTCTAACAAAGTAAGCCGTTTGATTGATAATGACATCAAAATTATTTATTGTTTTGGGGAAACACTAAATGACTATAAAAATAAAAAAACGAAGTTAATCATAAAGAGGCAATTAAAAAAATTGTTTTTGAATAACAAAAATAATTTAAAAAAATATCCAAGCAAATTAATTTTAGCATATGAACCAGTTTGGGCTATTGGTACTGGATTAGTACCTTCACCAGAAGAATTAGTAAGCATTTTTAAATATATAAGAGATACAGTAAATAAATTTGATAAGAAGTATGCATCCATACATATTCTCTACGGTGGAAGTGTTACACCAGACAATGCATCATCTTTGATAAATACCAAGCACATAGATGGACTCCTGATTGGTGGTGCATCATTGATAGCAAAAAAATTTATTGATATTTGCTCCACAATTTGAGATAAATACACAATGCAAACAGCGCTATTAACTATACATATAATTCTCGCAGTAATCCTCGTAGTCCTCGTTCTTGTGCAACAAGGAAAAGGAGCTGATGCTGGGGCAGCTTTCGGTTCAGGAGCCTCTTCTACTGTATTTGGCGCTAGAGGCAACGCAACTTTTCTTAATAAATTGACTACAATAGTTGCACTCAGTTTCTTTGTAACAAGTTTGAGTCTTGCATACATATCGTCAAATAAAAGTCAGGCATCTAAAAGTCTTATAAATGAGACAGTCAAAGAAGAGATAGTTGACGATCAAGAAAAATTTGATAAACCTTAAGCCGATGTGGTGGAATTGGTAGACACGCTGTCTTGAGGGGGCAGTGGCGAAAGTCGTGCCGGTTCGAGTCCGGCCATCGGCATGCGTCTAAGGACTAACCCATGTATCTTTGGCCGATTCTTTTACAAAAATATTTGCACGCCGATGACCTTCTCTTTTAAGGTATAACCAATCAATTTTCACAATATCTACATCGATTACTGAAAATGCCTCACTTTTTTTATCAGTTATTTCTTTCGAGAAATCATTGTATCTCTCCATAGTTGTTCCAGGATTAGGAACTTGAAAATAACATTCTTTAGACATATCACTCATGTTGGCCCATGCATATGAAGATCTATCATTATCGTAATTTACTATAGCGCGACCAAAACATCTAATCTGTATTTTCATTCCTTTACTATAAAAAACACAACAAACATTCGGGTTTATATTTAAGTCTTTTATTTTATCAGCATGATAATTTGAGTGGAGAGTTATAATACCATTTTCCGAGTTATAACCACGAAGAACTACTGTTCTCCCTGTAGGGAACTTTCCCGATGTGCAAAATGTAAAAGTTCTAAAATCTGACTTTCTATTTTTAACCCCCTCAGTGAGGCTATTCGATATATTTTCTCTTACATTTTCTAATGTTTCTAACGTATTTATTGCTCTCATAATTAATGTAATGCTAATTAGTATTTGAATATATATAGGATATAATAAGACATGCTGTATGAATACCTGCCAATATTAATATTTTTAGCTTTAGCGCTGATATTTGCGTCAGTGATGCTAACTGCTGGTTTTATATTTGGGGGCAGTAATCCAGATGATGAAAAAAACTCCCCATATGAATGTGGTTTCGAACCCTTCGAGGATTCTCGAATGAAATTTGACGTAAGGTTTTATCTTGTTGCAATTCTATTTATTATTTTTGATTTAGAAATTGCTTTTTTGTTTCCATGGGCAGTTGTTTTAGACCATATAGGACTCGAAGGCTATCTTGCAATGGCAATATTTATTCTTATACTTCTTGTTGGATTTATATATGAATGGAAGAAAGGAGCTCTAGAATGGGATTAGAAAATATACAAAGAGATGGCTTTGTTCTTGCAGATTCCGAGAGTCTGTTTGATTGGGCAAGAACTGGATCACTATGGCCAATGACTTTTGGCTTAGCATGTTGTGCAGTTGAAATGATGCATGCGGGCGCTTCTCGTTATGATTTAGATAGATTTGGTATGCTATTTAGACCTAGTCCTAGACAATCAGATGTTATGATTGTCGCTGGAACTTTAGTAAATAAAATGGCTCCTGCATTAAGGAAGGTTTATGATCAAATGGCGGATCCAAAATGGGTTATATCAATGGGGTCGTGTGCAAATGGTGGAGGGTACTATCATTATTCCTACTCAGTCGTTCGTGGCTGCGATAGAATAGTTCCTGTTGATGTCTATGTTCCTGGTTGTCCACCAACCGCAGAAGCTTTGCTGTATGGAATTCTTCAACTGCAAAATAAAATTAGAAATAAAAATAGAATTAAAATTAAGTAATTAGTTATGAATAAAATCAGGGAATTGCTTGAGGGCCATATTATTGATTACATTGAATCAGATATGACTACAGTTACAGTCGATAAATCTAAGTTAAAAAAAGTACTATCGTTACTCAAAGATGATATAGATTTAAAATTTACACAACTCATTGATCTTTGTGCTGTAGACTATGTCGAATATGGTGATTCTGAATGGCAAACAAAAGAGGCAACAAGTACTGGCTACAACAGAGGAATAAGACCGTCTTCACATAGTAGAATAGATTTCTCAAATGAAACAAATGAAGATGAGTATGATTTATGTGTAACTTACCATTTACTATCAATTACTCATAATCAAAGAATTAGAGTTAAATGTTTTCTTGATGACGACTCTTTAATTATACCATCGGTCACTGATTTGTTTGCATCTGCTGATTGGTACGAAAGAGAGGCATACGACTTATTTGGTGTTCTATTTGAGGGACATAACGATCTCAGGAGAATTCTCACAGACTATGGCTTTATAGGTCATCCTTTTAGAAAAAAATTTCCTTTAGTTGGCAACACACAAGTAAGGTATGATCCTGAGCAAAGAAGAGTTGTGAATGAGCCGGTTGACATAGAACCAAGAACACTAGTTCCAAAAGTTATTAGGAAGAAATAATGAGTGATTATAAAAACTTTACTATGAATTTTGGTCCTCAACATCCTGCAGCACATGGGGTGCTTAGACTAATTTTGGAAATGGATGGAGAAGTGATTCGAAGTGCAGATCCGCATATTGGTCTTCTTCATAGGGCAACAGAGAAGCTTGCTGAATCAAAACCCTATAATCAAAATATAGGTTACATGGATCGTTTAGATTATGTATCAATGATGTGTAATGAGCATGCGTATGTTTTAGCAATTGAAGACATAATGAAGCTCGATATACCTGAGAGATCAAAATATATTCGAGTTATGTTTGATGAAATTACACGTATTTTAAATCATCTACTGTGGTTAGGTGCTCATGCACTAGACATAGGAGCAATGTCTGTATTTTTGTACGCATTTCGAGAAAGAGAAGACTTAATGGACTGTTATGAGGCTGTATCTGGAACCAGGATGCATGCAACGTATTACCGCCCAGGTGGTGTCGCAAAAGATTTACCGAATATCATGCCTAAATATATGCTAAATAAGAACCAGAATCTCGATCAAGTTGAAAAACTTAACTATAACCGTGAAGGATCTCTTTTAGATTTCATAGATAGCTTTATTGATAGATTTCCAAAAAATGTTGATGAATATGAAAATCTATTAACTGATAACAGAATCTGGAAACAAAGAACAGTTGGCATTGGAGTAGTTTCTCCTGATCGAGCAATTGATCTTGGTTTTACAGGACCTATGTTGAGAGGCTCAGGGGTCGAATGGGATCTAAGGAAGAAGGAGCCTTATGAAATATATAAAAATCTTGAATTTGACATTCCTATAGGTACAGAAGGTGACTCATATGATCGATATCTTGTAAGGATGCAAGAAATGCGGGAATCCGCTAAGATTATAAAACAATGCTGCGACTGGTTAAAAAATGACAATGGAGATTTTATATCATCGAATAATAAGATAGCACCACCTGATAGAGACGACATGAAAGAAAACATGGAATCTCTAATCCATCATTTTAAGCTATTTAGTGAAGGTTACTGTTTGCCAGTTGGAGAAACATATAAATGTGTAGAGGCTCCAAAAGGCGAATTTGGAATTTATATGATTTCTGACGGTGCTAATAAACCTTATAGGCTAAAGATAAGGGCGCCGGGATTCCCTCACCTAGCTTCACTAGATGAGATGGTGAAAGGACATATGTTATCTGATGTGGTGACAATTATAGGAACTCAAGATATTGTATTTGGGGAGATTGATCGATGATACATGATATTCTCTCTGAAAATATTAGAAAAGAGATAGATTCTATAAGAACTAAATTTCCGCATGATAAAAATAAATCATCCATAATAGAATCATTACTTATTATTCAACATGAAAACGGTGGATATCTAAATGGAGAATTGATTGGAGCTCTTGCACAGTATTTAAATGTTCAAAAAATTGATGTATACGAGGTTGCAACTTTCTACTCTATGTTCAATCTTAAACCTGTTGGCAAAAATACTATCTCAGTTTGTACGAATGTATCCTGTATGTTGAGAAATTCTGATCAGATTGTTGAGTATATAGAGAAGAAACTGAAAATAAAAATTGGTGAGTCTACCAAAGATAATAAATTTTATCTTAAAGATGAAATGGAATGTTTAGCTGCATGTAATGGAGCGCCAATGATGCAAGTAAATCATGTCAATTATGAAAATTTAACTTTTGAGAAAATTGATAAAATTTTAGATGGAATAAAAGATGATTAAGGTATGCACCCAGACATTTGACCATAAAGATCCATCAAGTATTGAAACTTATATCAAACTTGGTGGATATTCGGCATGGAGAGAGATATTAAATCAGCAAACTCCAAAGTCTCAGATAATAGAAACAATCAAAGACTCTCAACTAAAAGGCAAAGGCGGCGCTGGATTTCTCACAGGCTTAAAGTGGTCGTTCATATCATCAACTAAATCTCAAAAATATTTGGTATGTAACTCAGATGAGAGTGAACCAGGAACTTGTAAGGATAGAGACATATTAAGATATAATCCTCATTCTGTTATCGAAGGTATGTTAATTGCATGTTACGCCATTGGGGCATCCGTTGGTTATAATTACCTTAGAGGTGAATTTATTGGTGATCAATGGAAAGTAACAAATAATGCAATAAAAGAGGCATACGAGCATAACTTTATCGGAGATAATATTTTGGGTTCAAATGTTTCTATAAACATCATTCCACTAATAGGCGCTGGTGCCTATATAGTTGGAGAAGAGACTGCTATGCTTGAATCTATCGAAGGAAAAAGAGGTATGCCTAGAATTAAACCACCATTTCCAGCAGTTCAAGGACTTTATGGCAAGCCTACTATAATAAACAACACCGAAACCATAGCATCCGTCCCTTATATCATAAAAAATGGAGTAGATTGGTACAAAAGTTTAGGTGCTGGTGATGCACATGGAGTAAAAATGTTTTGTATGAGTGGTCATCTCAACAAACCAAAAGTAATAGAGGCACCACTGGGAACACCATTTTCAAAATTATTAGATGAGTGTAATGGAATACTA